>NZ_JBHZEJ010000015.1:0-130044 GCF_042756365.1 Streptomyces sp. NPDC059092 | reverse complement strand
CCCTGACAGTCACCGCGGCAGCCTCAGGGGGTGACGCGTCGGCATAAGAAGAAGCCGCGCCCATCGGCCCGCACAGCAGCCCCATCACGATCGCGAGCAGCGCCGTCAGGCAGCACCACTGCGTACGGGACACGGGACGGGCCTTTCTCGCGCTGGGGCCGGGCTGAGCGGTCGACTGCCCGAAATGGTACGTGCCGTGACCGCGCCCGCCGCATCGGTCACCGGCCGCCCGCCGGCCCGCCGCCGCTACCGCTACCGCACGGTGAAGTGCAGGGTGTCCTCCAGGAACGGGATCTCCAGCCACGGCTTCGGCTGCGTCATCAGCGAGAGCAGCACGATCACCACGCCGAGCAGCCCGTACGTGAGCATGTCGGTGAAGCGTGAGCGCACGGCGAGCATGCCGACGGACGGCAGCACGCGCCGGAGGACCGCGCCGCCGATGAGAGCGATGCCGATCAGGATCGTGCCGATACGGAACGCCTCGGCGAAGGGGTGCAGACCGACGATCAGCAGCCCGAGGCCGGTCGTCCCGAGCACGCTGAGCAGCGGCCACTGGCGGGCGGGCGCCGGGGCGTCCCGGGGCGCGGCCCGGCCGCCGCCCTCGGGGGGCGCGGTGTCGCGGGTGAGCGCGAACCGCCTGCCGGTCTCGGCGTCGTCAGTCGTGTCCGCCGTGTCCGCCGTGTCCGCCGTGTCCGCCTCGTCGGAGCCCTCCGTGGCAGTCGTGGCAGCCGTGGCGTCGGGGGAGTTGGCGGTCTCCGGGCCATGGCCGTCGGCCGCCTCGACCCGTTCCGTGCCGCCGGTACCGGTACTCGTACCGGAACCGGGGCCGGTTTCCGTGCTCGTACCCGTGGCTGTATCCGCGTCCGGACCCGCGTCCCGGCTCGTGCCAGCACCCATCAGTGGTGCCCCTCTCCCGTTCGGGTCCGCACTCAGCCCGCGTCCGCGTCGGCGTCCTTGAGCGTGCGTTCCGCCGCCTCGACGACATTGACGAGCAGCTGCGCGCGGGTCATCGGCCCGACGCCGCCCGGGTTGGGCGAGATCCAGGACGCCACGTCCGCGACGCCCGGGTGGACGTCGCCGACGATCTTGCCGTTCTCGTCCCGGCTGACGCCGACGTCGAGGACGACCGCGCCCTCCTTGACGTCCTCGGGGTTGATGATGTGCGGGACGCCCGCCGCGGCCACGATGATGTCGGCCTGCTTGAGCAGCGCCGGCAGGTCGCGCGTGCCGGTGTGGCACTGGGTGACGGTCGCGTTCTCGGACTTACGGGTCAGCAGCAGGGGAATCGACCGGCCCACGGTGATCCCGCGCCCGACGACCACGATGTGCGCGCCGTTGATCTCGACGCCGTGGTGACGCAGAAGCTGGATGATGCCGTACGGGGTGCAGGGCAGCGGCCCCGTCTCGTTGAGCACCAGCCGGCCGAGGCTCATCGGGTGCAGCCCGTCGGCGTCCTTGGCCGGGTCCATCAGTTCCAGCACCCGGTTGGTGTCGATGCCCTTGGGCAGCGGCAGTTGCACGATGTACCCCGTGCACTCGGGGTCTGCGTTCAGCTCGGCGACGACCGCCTCGATCTCCTCCTGCGTGGCGGTGTCGGGCAGCTCACGCTGGATGGAGGCGATACCGACCTGGGCGCAGTCGCGGTGCTTGCCGTTGACGTACCAGCGGCTGCCGGGGTCGTCCCCGACCAGCAGGGTTCCGAGACCGGGCGTGACACCCCGCTCCTTGAGGGCCGCCACGCGGACGGTGAGATCGGACTTGATCGCGGCTGCGGTGGCCTTGCCATCGAGAATCTGGGCGCTCATGCCCCCATCCTCGCGGAAGACCCCTCCCGGGTTCCAATCCGCGCCCCTCCGTATCCCCGCGTACCTCTCCGTGTCCGGCCGCGTGCGCACGCGTACCTGCGCACGCGTGCGCACGAGAAGTTGCACTTGCACAACATCTGTGAAGGCGACTGGACAAAAACGTGTGTTGATAACACGATTACGTCGCAGTGCGGCCGGCGTCGGGGGGCAGACCGCTCAGACCGCTCAGACCTGAGATTTTCCTCCGCGCGGGCCATTCCGTCCCCGCACCACCAACGGAGGAACCCCGTCATGAGCTTCGGCGACCCGAACAATCCCTACGGCCAGCAGGGCCAGCAGCCCGGTTACGGCCAGCCCCAGGGTCCGCCGCCGGGCCAGCCGGGGTACGGCTACCCGCAGCAGGGCCAGCCCCAGCAGCCCCCCGGCTACGGCTACCCGGCCGCGCCGCAGGCTCCCATGGGGTACGGCTACCCCGGTGGCCAGATGGAGATGCCCGGCCTGATGAAGGCCGCGCGGGTCATCCTCTTCGTCTTCGCCGGTTTCCAGATCCTCGCGGGGCTCGTCATCGGCGTCGCCCTCGGTGTCCTCAGCAGCGCCGCGGGCGACAACGAAGCCGCCGGCCTCGTCGGCGGTCTCGGCATCTTCCTCGGCTTGCTGCTCGTCGGCCTCGGTGCCCTCTCGATCTTCCTGGGCGTGAAGTTCCGGACCGGCGGTACCGGGATCCGTGTGACGACGATCGTCTACGCCTCGCTCTCGCTCCTCGGCGGCCTCGGCAACCTGGTCGGCGGCGACGGTTCCGCGGCGTTCGGCGGGATCATCTCGCTCGCGTGCAGCGGGATCATCCTGGCCTCGATGGTGAACGGCCAGGCCTCCGCGTGGTTCAGCCGCCCGCGCTACTGACACGCCGTCAGTGCACCGCTTAGGCACGCCACGGACAGCAGAACCACCGAAGGCCGCGTTCCCCCGGAAGGGAGAACGCGGCTTTCGGCGTCGGTGGACGTGCGCCCGGCGTCGGCCCGTACCGGTCGTCGGTCAGTGCCGTCGTCGGTCAGTGAAAAGATCAGTGGAAGAAGTGGCGCGTCCCCGTGAAGTACATGGTCGCGCCCGCCTTCCGGGCCGCCTCGACCGTCTGCTCGTCGCGGACCGAGCCACCCGGCTGGACCACGGCCCTGACGCCCGCGTTCAGCAGGATCTCCAGGCCGTCGGGGAACGGGAAGAACGCGTCGGACGCCGCGTACGCACCGCTCGCCCGCTCCTCCCCCGCCCGCTCCACCGCGAGCTTCGCGGAGTCGACGCGGTTGACCTGGCCCATGCCGACGCCCACCGAGGCGCCGCCCTTGGCGAGCAGGATCGCGTTGGACTTGACCGCGCGGCACGCCTTCCACGCGAAGGACAGTTCGCGCAGCTCGGCCTCGGAAAGCGGCTCGCCCGTCGCGAGCGTCCAGTTCGCCGGGTCGTCACCGTCGGCCTGGAGCCGGTCGGTGACCTGGAGCAGCGTGCCGCCGTCGATCGGCTTCGCCTCCACGGCGGCGACCGGGGCCTCGGGGCAGCGCAGCACCCGGATGTTCTTCTTGCGGGCCAGCACCTCGACGGCACCGTCCTCGTACGCCGGCGCGACGACGACCTCGGTGAAGATCTCCGCGACCTGCTCGGCCATCGCGACGGAGACCGGACGGTTGACGGCGATCACGCCGCCGAACGCGGAGAGCGGGTCGCACGCGTGCGCCTTGCGGTGCGCCTCCGCGACATCGTCACCGATGGCGATCCCGCAGGGGTTGGCGTGCTTGATGATCGCGACACAGGGCTCGGCGTGGTCGTACGCGGCACGGCGCGCGGCGTCCGTGTCCGTGAAGTTGTTGTACGACATCTCCTTGCCGTGAAGCTGCTCCGCCTCCGCGAGCCCGCCCTCGCCCGCGGTGTAGAGCGCGGCCGGCTGGTGCGGGTTCTCGCCGTAGCGCAGCACGTTCTTGCGCGCGTACGTGGAGCCGAGGAAGTCCGGGAAACCCGAGTCGTCGGCCGCCGCGTAGCTGTCCGCGAACCAGGAGGCCACGGCCACGTCGTACGCCGCGGTGTGCTGGAAGGCCTCCGCCGCGAGCCGCTTGCGCGTCGTCAGGTCGAAGCCGCCGTTCCGTACGGCGCCGAGGACGTCCGCGTACCGCTCGGGGCTGGTGACGACCGCGACCGAGGGGTGGTTCTTGGCGGCGGCGCGGACCATCGAGGGGCCGCCGATGTCGATCTGCTCGACGCACTCGTCGGGGGTGGCGCCGGAGGCGACCGTCTCGCGGAACGGGTACAGGTTCACCACGACCAGGTCGAACGGCTCGACCCCCAGCTCGGCGAGCTGCTCACGGTGCGAGTCGAGACGCAGGTCGGCGAGGATCCCGGCGTGGACGCGCGGGTGCAGCGTCTTGACGCGACCGTCCAGGCACTCGGGGAAGCCGGTCAGCTCCTCGACCTTGGTGACCGGCACACCGGCGGCGGCGATCTTCCCGGCGGTGGAGCCGGTCGAGACCAGGGTGACGCCCGCCTCGTGCAGACCGCGTGCCAGCTCCTCCAGGCCCGTCTTGTCGTAGACGCTGACCAGTGCGCGCCGGATCGGCCGCTTCGCACCCTCTGCGGGCGCTCCCTCGGCGGTCGTACCTGCGGCGGTCGCGGACCCCTGATTATTCACCGACGTATACCTTTCGTCCCTCAATGCGACAGCCGTGCCGGGCCAGTGTCCCCACGACCTCGACGAGCAGGCGTCGCTCGACTTCCTTGATGCGCTCATGGAGAGCGTCTTCGTCGTCCTCGTCCCGGATCGCGACCACGCCCTGCGCGATGATCGGGCCGGTGTCGACACCGTCGTCGACGAAGTGGACCGTGCAGCCGGTGACCTTCGCGCCGTAGGCGAGCGCGTCGCGTACTCCGTGGGCACCGGGAAAGCTGGGGAGCAGGGCGGGGTGCGTGTTGACGCACCGGCCGCCGAAGCGTGCCAGGAACTCTTTCCCCAGGATCTTCATGAAGCCCGCCGAGACCACGAGGTCCGGCTCGTACGCGGCGGTCGCCTCGGCGAACGCCGCGTCCCACGCCTCACGCGTCCCGTACTCCTTCACCCGGTGCACGAAGGTCGGCAGTCCGGCGCGCTCGGCGCGTTCCAGACCGGCGATGGAGTCGCGGTCGGCGCCGACCGCGACGATCCGGGCGCCGAAGCCCTCCGGATCGTCGCCGATGGCGTCGAGCAGGGCCTGCAGATTCGTACCGGATCCGGAGACCAGGACCACGAGCCGGGCCGGGGCGGCGGAGGGCCGGAGGGCGGAGGGCGGGGGGGCCACAGCGGGCGCCTTTCTCGGAGCGAGCACGGCCTCGCGGGTCGTGCGGCGTTGTACGGACGGTGCCTCGGCGTGGTCGTACGGCTTTGTGGGGTCGTACGAACGAGTCACGATCCCCGATACGGGGAACTCTACGAAGGAGCCGACCGTCAGCAACGATACCGGCACACCGAGCGGCCCCCACGGGACGGGGGCCCGGCCGGGAGGTAGCGTCTGGGGACAGGGTTCGTCTCCGGGACGGGCCCGTACAGGACAAGACCCCCGCGTGATGGGTCTGAGGGGAAGACGTTCACCACATGCAGGACCGACGCCGCACGGCACTCCACCTCCCGCCGCCCTCTGGGCCGGTGCTGCTGCCCCGGGAACGCCAGTCCTCCTCCACCGGCCCTTCATCGGGCTCCTCGGAGCCCGGGGAATCATCCGGTACGTCGGGTACGTCCGGCACCAAGAGTGCGCCCGGGGCCGGCGGCTCCTCCGACGACAATCCGTTCGCGCCGCCACCCGAGGACAGGCCCGACCAGCCGTGGCAGCCCCGGCACCCCGAGAGCGGCGACGGACAGGACGGGCAGGGCGGCGGCTCCGGCCGCGGCGGCTGGGGCAGCCAGTGGAGCAGCCGCCAGCCCGGCCGCTCCACGGGAGGCTTCGGCAGCCGTCCCGGCGGCCAGGGCAACGGACCGTCCGGGCAGAAGGGGCCGGGCAACGGCCAGGACGGCCCGGAGACCGGCCGCGGTGGCGGACCGCGCTGGGACCCCACGGACCCGGCCCAGCGCCGCGCCCGCTACGCGCTGCTCGGCGGGATGTGGGCCTTCTTCTTCGCGCTGTTCGACCTCCCCGAGATCGCCCTCCTCCTCGGAGCACTCGCGGTCTACTGGGGCGCCAGCTCCCTGCGGGCCAAGACCAGGAAGCCGTCGGACGGCACCTCCGCACCCGGCGCCAAGCAGCCGGCCCCGACGAAGGGGGCCGACCGGCCGGGGCAGTCCGGCCTCTCCGGCCCGTCCGGTCAGGTCGCGACCAGGTCGCTGACCACGGCGGCGGTGAGCGGGCTGGTGGCGGCCGGACTCGCCCTGGTGATCGTGGCGACGACCTTCACCGTACAGCTGGTCTACCGCGACTACTACACGTGCGTGAACGACGCGCTGACGAAGACGGGGCAGCTCTCCTGCAACGAGCTGCTGCCGCGTTCCCTGGAGCCCGTCTTCGGCGTCAAGGAGTAAGCCCGCGGGGCCAAGGCGGTAAGGGAGTGACGGAGTAAGGACGGGTCAGGGGGCACCACCCTCCTCCGCCCGGCCGGTCCGGGGCTGATCGGCTCCGGTCCGGTCGGTCCACGACCGGTCACCTCCGGTCAGGCCGGCCCGGGACTGATCGGTTCCAGTCAGGCCGCTCCGGGGCTGGTCGCTTCCGGTCCGGTCGGCCCAGGGCTGGCCGGCCCGGTCCGGGCCCGGGGGCGCCGCCGGGAAGTCGGCCATCAGTGCGCCCGACGCCTCCTTGAACGCGGCCCACCGCACCTCCCGCGCCCCGCGCTCGTGCCAGGCGTCGGCCGCCAGGAAGTCGTACGGCTCCTCGTCCGGGTCGGCGCCCTCCGCCGCGTGCGCCGGCCGGATGTCCACGGGGCCCGGCCCCCCGCCCGCCCAGGATGAGGCCCCTGGCGCGGACGGTACGGCGCCCGGACCGCTCGCCCCGGCGGCCTCCCCCGCACCGCTCCGCAGCCCCAGCCACCACAGCGGCGCCCGCCACCACGGGGGAAGCACAGGCTCCGTGACGCCCGGAGCGACCACCTTCGCGGCCTTCTTCCCCGCTTCTCTTCCAGCTCCCCTCTCCGCCTTTCTCTCCGCCTTCCTCTCCTCCTTCCGCGCCCGCCTCCCGGCCGTTCGCTCCGCCCGGCTCATCCCGCCCGTGTCCCGTACGCCCTTCACCCGCCGCTTCCGCAGCCTCCAGGCCCGGAGCAGCAGGGCCGCCGGTACGCCGAGGGCCACCGTCCACATCAGCGTGGCCGCGCCGGTCAGCCACCAGACCGGGCCGAAGGCCGCCAGGCGTCCGTTCCCCAGCGGTCCGCCCGCCATCGCCGCGAGGAACGCCGCCAGAACGGCACAGACCGCACCCCCGAGGGCCGTCCCCAGCGCCGTGTCGCGCGCGCTCCACGCCTCCTCCCGCGCGGCGAAGGGCGGCGCGGCCACCCGGAGGGTGAACCAGGCGATCGTCGGCCCCACGACGGCGGGCACGGCCGCCGTCGCCCAGTGCAGCGGCGTGCCGTGCCCCTCGGGCACCGCCGCGAGGAGCGGGAAGGAGGGCAGCGCGGGGCTGCCCAGCACCCCGAACGGGGTGACCGTCGCGCCCGTACCGAGCACGAAACCGGGGCCCAGTGCGTACGCCGCTCCCCAGATCGCCGCATTGGGCACCATCGCCACCCCCAGCAGCAGAACGGCGAGCCGCCCGGACCAGTCCGCGGCGAGCTGTACGAAGGACGCGTGCGCCGGCTCGCTGTGCCAGCCGAGCGAAACCCCGACGAGCAGCGCGCCGCCCCCGGTCAGCAGCAGTGCGCCCGCCGCGCCGGAGCGCAGGGCGGCCCGCGTCCTGGTGCGTGCCAGCACCGTGCGGACGCCCGGGGGCAGCCACATCGGCAGTGGTCCGTGCGGGCGCCCGCACGCCGTCCACGCCCCCGCGGTCGCGGACAGGACGGTCAGCACGGGAAGGGTGAGCAGCGCGCGCAGCGGATGCGCGGTGAGCGGCCCGCCCGCCGCATAGAGCGCGGCGGCCCCGCCGACGAGCAGATACCCGCAGCTCACCGTGGACACGGCGCCGAGCGCGGTGAGTTGCGGACGCCCCTCGTCCGGTTCGAGTGTGTCCCGCGCCGCGCGGTGGACCAGCCACACCGGCAGGGCCACGAGCAGCAGCGGCACGACACCGACCGGCGCGGGGACACCGGACAGGGTCTCGGGGCGCACCAGTTCGATGCCGTGAGCCAGCAGCCAGAGCCCTGCCGCCACATGGAGGGCAGCTCCGGCTCCGCCGTCCGGGTACGGCGAGACGATCCACATGACCGTCAGGAGCACGGCGAGCGCGCCGAGTCCGAGGCCCGCGGCGATGGCTCCACGGAGGAAAGAGGCGGTCAGCGCGGCGGCCCGGCCGCGGTCGACGGCCGAGGCCGAGGACAACGGTGTGCCGCGATCGGTCAATTGGGTCACAACGCCATGTTGCCCACGACACGCTCTTTATCTGCGCAACAGGCGAATACTCGCCATGTCGCCCAATATACGCTTATGTGCTTTTTCGCCTATTACCGTGTCGCGGGGAGTCCCTCATGACCCAGAACACCACGCAGAGCACCCCGCGGCCCGGCCCGGCCGACGCCGCCGACTCGGCGCTCCCCGCCCCGAAGGAGCGGCGCCGGCTGCGTGAGGCGAGGGCGATGACCGAGAAGCAGGCGGCCACCGCGGTGGGCGTCAGCCGCGCGACCATCCGGTCGTGGGAGACCGGCCGTACGACACCACGCGGGCGCAAGGGGGAGGTCTACGCGAAGCTGCTCGCGGGCATCGCGGCCGAGCTGCGGCAGGCGGAGGAACGGGCGCGGCGCGCCGAGATGGCCGCGGTACGGGCGGCGCAGGAGCGGTCGGCCGCGCGGCACCACCACAGCGCCACCGCGACGGAGCCTCTGGACCGTACGAGAGCGGCACCCACCCCCACGAGGGACGCCGTCGCCGCATCCGCCGCCGGATCCGCCGCCGCATCCGACCCGTATGCCGGTACGGTCCGGGCCCCGGACCCGCCCCGGACCCAGGAACCGGTCCCGCACGCCGGGCCCGTCGCGCCGTCGTCCGAGCCGGCGCCCGGGTCCGTTTCCCCGCCGGAGCCCGCGTCGAAGTCCGAGGCTCCGCCGGCGGTGGAACCCGGCGTGATCCCCGTCGCGTTCAGCGGCGCCGCCGTCGCGTCGCTCAGGCCCGAGCAGGCCTTCGACACGCTGTACGCGTGCACCGCACCCGCCCTGGTGCGCCAGGCGTATCTGCTCACCGGACGGCGCGCCCTCTCCCAGGAGTCCGTCGAGCGTGCCTTCCACCGCGCGTGGGAGAGCTGGCCCCGGGTCGCGGTCGACCGGGACCCGGCGGGCTGGGTACGGGCCACCGCGCACGAGTACGCGATGTCGCCCTGGCACCGGCTGCGCCGCGCGCACCGCCGCCCCGACCCGGTCAGCGGCGAGCAGGAGAACCCCGACGGCCGGGCGCTGCGCGAGGCGCTGCTCGCCCTGCCGCCCTCGTACCGCCGCACCCTGCTGCTCTACGACGGGCTCGGGCTCGACCTGCCGGAGACCGCCGCGGAGACGGAGGCCTCCACCCCGGCCACCGCGCAGCGGCTGATGCGCGCCCGCAAGGCGGTCTCCGTCCGCGTGCCGGAGCTGGCCGACACCGATCTGCTGCACGAGCGGCTGGCCGCGCTCGTGTGTGCCGTGACCGTTCCGGAGATCGCGTCGGCCCGGGCCGTGCGGGGCGGCAGCGAGCGGCGGGCCAAGGTCTGGACGCGGGCGGCGATCGCCTTCACGGTGCTGATCATCGGGGCCACGAGTTTTACGCTGGCCACCGCTCCGAGGCAGTACGACCCGCCGCGGTCGCCGGGCGAGCGGGTCGGCGGTGTCCCCGTGGCGAGCGGTCCCGAACGGCTCAGCCCGCAGGACCTGCGCCTGCGCAACATGCTCCGTGCCGCACCGATGAACGGCCCGCACCGGCTCGTACCCCTGGCGCGCTGACCGCTCGGGCGTGTTCGCGTCGGGAACGTCCCACCGCGTGCGGGACGTCGTCCGGCCCCTCGTGGATGTCCCACCGCACACGCGCGTGGGCCCGTCACACACGAACGTTCCGCCACCACGCGCGTGGGCCCGCACCCCTGTCCGGGGTGCGGGCCCACGCGCGTGTGGTCGTCCTTACGGAAGCGACGGATCAGCCGGCGAGGATGGCGCGGGCGAGCCCGGCCGTCTCGGTCGGCGTCTTGCCGACCTTCACACCGGCGGCCTCCAGGGCCTCCTTCTTCGCCTGGGCCGTGCCGGAGGAGCCGGAGACGATGGCGCCGGCGTGGCCCATGGTCTTGCCCTCGGGCGCGGTGAAGCCCGCGACGTAGCCGACGACCGGCTTCGTGACGTTCTTCGCGATGAAGTCGGCCGCGCGCTCCTCGGCGTCGCCGCCGATCTCGCCGATCATCACGATGAGGTCGGTCTCGGGGTCGGCCTCGAACGCGGCGAGCGCGTCGATGTGCGTCGTGCCGATGACCGGGTCGCCACCGATGCCGACGGCGGACGAGAAGCCGATGTCGCGCAGCTCGTACATCATCTGGTAGGTCAGCGTGCCGGACTTGGACACGAGACCGATGCGGCCGGGCTTGGTGATGTCGCCCGGGATGATGCCGGCGTTGGACTGGCCGGGGGTGATCAGGCCGGGACAGTTCGGGCCGATGATCCGGGTCTTGTTGCCCTTGCTGCCCGCGTACGCCCAGAAGGCGGCGGAGTCGTGCACCGCGATGCCCTCGGTGATCACGACGGCCAGACCGATCCCGGCGTCGATCGCCTCGACGACGGCGGCCTTGGCGAAGGCCGGCGGCACGAAGACGACGGAGACGTCGGCGCCGGTCTTCTCCATGGCCTCGGCCACGGAGCCGAAGACGGGTACATCGGTGCCGTCGAAGTCGACGGACGTGCCGGCCTTGCGCGGGTTGACACCGCCGACGATGTTGGTGCCGTCGGCGAGCATGAGCTTGGTGTGCTTCATGCCGGTGGCGCCGGTCATGCCTTGGACGATGACCTTGCTTTCCTTGGTCAGGAAAATAGCCATGGTGTGGTTTCCCTCGTCCCTTACTTGGCCGCGGCCAGCTCGGCGGCCTTGTCGGCCGCGCCGTCCATGGTGTCCACGCGCTGCACGAGCGGGTGGTTGGCGTCGGACAGGATCTTGCGACCCAGCTCCGCGTTGTTGCCGTCGAGCCGCACGACCAGCGGCTTCGTGACGTCCTCACCCTTGCTCTTGAGCAGTGCGAGCGCCTGGACGATGCCGTTGGCGACCTCGTCGCACGCGGTGATGCCACCGAAGACGTTGACGAACACGGACTTGACGTCCGGGTCGCCGAGGATGATCTCCAGGCCGTTCGCCATGACCTCGGCGGACGCGCCGCCGCCGATGTCGAGGAAGTTGGCGGGCTTGACGCCACCGTGGTTCTCACCGGCGTACGCGACGACGTCGAGGGTAGACATGACCAGACCCGCGCCGTTGCCGATGATGCCGACCTCGCCGTCGAGCTTGACGTAGTTGAGGTTCTTGGCCTTCGCGGCGGCTTCGAGGGGGTTGGCCGCGGCCTTGTCCTCCAGCGCGTCGTGCTCCGGCTGGCGGAAGTCCGCGTTCTCGTCGAGCGAGACCTTGCCGTCGAGCGCGATGATCTTGCCGTCACCGGACTTGATCAGCGGGTTGACCTCGACGAGGAGGGCGTCCTCCTTGATGAAGACGATCCACAGCTTCTGCAGAACGTCGGCGACCTGGTCGGCGATCTCGGCCGGGAACTTCGCGGCGGCGACGATCTCGGCGGCCTTCTCGGGCGTGCAGCCCTCGTTGGCGTCGACCGGGATCTTGGCGAGCGCGTCGGGGTTCTCCTCGGCGACGACCTCGATCTCCACGCCGCCCTCGACGGAGGCCATCGCGAGGAAGGTGCGGTTGGTGCGGTCCAGCAGGAAGGAGACGTAGTACTCCTCCGCGATGTCCGCGGTCTGGGCCAGCATCACCTTGTGGACCGTGTGGCCCTTGATGTCCATGCCCAGAATCTGACCGGCCTTCTCGACGGCGTCGGCCGCGTCGGAGGCCAGCTTCACGCCACCCGCCTTGCCGCGTCCGCCGACCTTGACCTGCGCCTTGACGACGGCCTTGCCGCCGAGACGCTCGGTCACCTCACGGGCGGCCTCAGGCGTTTCGATGACTTCACCGGCCAGCACCGGTACACCGTGCTTGGCGAAGAGGTCCCTCGCCTGGTACTCGAACAGGTCCACGCGTGTCCGTCCCTTTGTCTTTTAACCGCAGCCTGGTGATCGCGGGTTCGTTGTCTGCGTGGGCGTGCCGCGAAGGGCAACGTGACTGCGCTGTCACTGAGGAAGGCGTACGCGGTGTCCGGTACGCGGCATGTCCGTCTCGCAGGTTATCCCCGTGGGACGCGGGTCCCTAAATCACAGATCACAGATGAGCGGTGATACCTGTCACAGAGCGGTGATACCCGTCACAGATCGCACGGCTGCTCGCCCGTCCGGACCGTTGGTACGTACACATTTCCCCCTTCGCCATCCACCGGTCTCCGTCGGTCTCCTGGTCAGGGGTGCGGCAGGTCGGGGTCCGGTACGGGCAGGGGGCGCTTCTCGATCGCCGCGGCCATCACCTCGGGGAAGAGGTCGGGCGTGCAGGCGAAGGCGGGAGCGCCCAGCTCGGCGAGGGCCGCCGCGTGCTCGCGGTCGTACGCCGGAGCACCCTCGTCCGAGAGCGCGAGCAGCGCCACGAACTGCACACCGGACGCCTTCATCGCGGCGACCCGCTTCAGCATCTCGTCCCGTATCCCGCCCTCGTAGAGGTCGCTGATCAGGACGACCACGGTGTCGGCGGGGCGGGTGATCCTGGACTGGCAGTAGGCGAGCGCGCGGTTGATGTCCGTGCCCCCGCCGAGCTGGGTGCCGAACAGGACGTCCACGGGGTCGTCGAGCTGGTCGGTGAGGTCGACGACCGCCGTGTCGAAGACGACGAGACGGGTGTCGAGGGAGCGCATCGAGGCCAGGACCGCGCCGAAGACGGAGGCGTGGACGACGGACGCGGCCATCGACCCGGACTGGTCGACGCAGAGGACGACCTCCTTCTTCACCGACTGCGCGGCCCTGCCGTACCCGATCAGCCGCTCGGGCACGATCGTGCCCTGCTCCGGGAGGTAGTTCCTCAGGTTCGCCCGGATCGTACGGTCCCAGTCGATGTCCCGGTGGCGCGGCCGGCTGATCCGCGCGGAGCGGTCGAGCGCGCCCGTCAGGGCGGCCCTGGTGCGGGTGGCGAGCCGCTTCTCGATGTCCTCCACGACCTTGCGGACGACGGCGCGCGCGGTCTCCTTGGCCGTCTCCGGCATCGCCTTGTTCAGCGAGAGCAGGGTGCCGACGAGATGGACGTCCGCCTCGACGGCCTCCAGCATCTCCGGTTCGAGCAGCAGCGCGGCGAGCCCGAGCCGGTCGATGGCGTCCCGCTGCATGATCTGGACGACGGAGGTGGGGAAGTACGTACGGATGTCGCCGAGCCAGCGGGCGACGGACGGCGCGGAGCCGCCCAGGCCGGCGGACCGGCCACCGCTGCCGCCACCTCGGTTTCCGCCGCTGTCCCGGCCGCCGTACAGCGCGGTCAGGGCGCCGTCCATCGCGGCGTCCCGGCCGGCGAGCACGCACCCCGTGCCATCGGCGCCCTCCCCGCCGAGCACCATCCGCCAGCGGCGCAGCCGCTCCCCGGCAGCCGCGTCGTCGGTCGCCGCGTGCGTGGCCGCGTCCGTCGTCCTGTTCGTGGTCGTGCCTGCGGTCATGGTCATGCCTGTGGTCATGTTCCGGCCCCCACCAGGTCGTTGTCATCGCGGTCGGCGCCGAGCAGCAGCCGGAGCACCGGCAGTACGGCGTCGGCGCGTGCCGGGTCGAGACCGGGCCCGAAGCCCGGCACGGTGGCCTCGGCCGTCGCCGGCCCCTGGGCGGCCGGCCCGCGCCGGACCAGCTCGCCCAGGGTGCGGCGGACGCCCGGTTCGTACGCCGAGAAGGTGCGGCGCAGCAGCGGCAGCACATCGGTGAACGCGTCGGGCGCCACGCCGGTCAGCCAGGCGTCGACCAGGCCGAGGAGGCGTTCGTCATGGATCAGCAGCATCCCCCCGCCGGATCCCGCCCCCCGCGGCCTTCCGGGCGCGCCGCCGACGAAGCCCTCGACCCAGGCGGCGGCGTCGGCGGGCGGCGTGCCCGGTGACAGGGCGAGCCCCATCAGCCGCGCGGCCTCGTCCTCCGCGAACCGTCCGTCGTCCAGCAGCAGCCGGGCGGCCCGCCCCCGGATCCCGCCGGGCACGCTCTCCCGCCCGGCGAGCCTGACCAGCACGGCTTCCCAGCGCCCTGCGAGGTCCCGGCCCTCGTGGTCCGCTGCGGGACGCCCGGCCGCCAGGAGCCCGATCGCCGTATGGACGCTGTCGAGATGACCGCGCATCTCGGCGGCGCCGTCCGCGTCGAGCGCGGCGCACGCGGGCGGCAGGCCGACGCAGATCCGCTCGGCGAGGCCGGCCGCGACCTCGCCGAGCGCGCCGGTGTCGGTGGACCGTACGTCGCCGTACCGCAGCGAGCGGGCCAGTGCGGGCAGGGCCTCCGCCAGCCGGCCGATGTCGGCGTCGAGCGCGGCACGGTCCGCGAGGGCGCGCATCACCACGGGCAGGGCATCGGGCAGCGCGGCCCGCAGGCAGCGCTCGGCGAGGGCCGTGATGTCGCTGAGCGCGGTCGCCGCCAGGGCGCGCGCCCCGGCCCTGGCGGTGGCCGCGGCGAGCACCGTCGTGCCCCAGACACCGGCCTCCGCGACCCGTACGTACAGCTCGGGCTCCCAGCTCAGCCGCCAGCTCTCGCGGAACGTGCCCGTGCTCCCCCGTCCGGCGACCGCCCGGCCCCAGCCGATGTCCAGCAGCCGGAGCCGGTGCAGCAGGGTGCTCTTCGCCGCGTCGGTCTCCTTGCGGAGGTCGAGGTCCAGTTCGCGTTCCGACGCCTCCGGCTTGAGCCGCAGGGAGCGCTGGAGCCGGGTCAGGTCGCGCTGGAGCGGTACGGCGGGCGCCGTGTCGGGGACCTCGCCGAGCGTGTCGCCGACGATCAGCCGGTCCTGGATGAGGGCGAGCGGCACCTCGGACCCCTCGCACATCACCGCTCGCACGGCGTCGACGGTCTCCGTGAGCCCGGCCAGCGGCCGGCCGCGCATCACGGCGAGGGTCTGCGCCAGCCGTACCGCCTCGATGACATGGGCGGAGGAGACGACGCGGTCCTCCTCCCGCAGCAGCCCGGCGACCTTGGTGAGCCAGCGCTCGACGGGCCGGTCGGGCGCGCTGAAGAGGTGCCCGTACCAGCCGGGCGAGTCGATGCCCGCGCCGTAGCCGCTGTGCCGGGCGAGCCTGCGGTGGGTCCAGGGCACCCAGGTGATGTCGGTCTTGACCTTGGGCAGCCCCTTGAGGAGCGCGCGGTCGGCGGCGAGCGTGGTCCTCGCGCGCAGCGCCGGTACGTGCCAGGCGCCGCAGACGACAGCGACCGCTCCGTCCCCGAACTCCTTGCGGGCGGCGCGGAGCTGGACGCGCATATGGGCCTCGCGGACGAGATCCCGCCGGTGCCCGCCGGAGCCGTACTCCTCGCGCAGCTCGCCCATGGCCTCGGCGACCGCCTCGAACGGCGCGAAGGGGTCGTCCGTCCGTCCGGGGGCCCGGTGCTCGACCACGTCCTCCCACCAGCGCTCGGGGTCGTCGTACCCGGCGGTCCTGGCGAGTACGGCGAGCGGATCGATCCGCACCCCGCCGGACTCGGCGTCCTCGGAGTCACCGCCGGAGCCACCGCCTTCGGCCTCGTCCGCCCCCGCTCCGGTTTCGGCGTCCGGGTCCGTGGTGAAGGCCAGCGAGTGGGCCGCCGGCAGGTCGATGAACCGCACCGGCACTCCGTGCGCCAGCGCCCAGCGGATCGCCACCCACTCGGGGGAGAACTCCGCCAGCGGCCAGAACGCGGCGCGCCCCGGGTCGTCCACGACGTGGGCGAGGAGCGCCACGGGTGGCCGCATCGCCTCGTCGGCGGCGAGCGGCAGCAACACGTCGCCCTCGGGCGGGCCTTCGATGAGTACGACGCCGGGCGCCGCAGCGTCGAGAGCGCTCCGTACCGCCCGCGCGGACCCGGGCCCGTGGTGCCGGACCCCGAGCAGCAGCGGCCCCGCCGCGCGCGGCGTGGTCGTGGTCGTGGTCACGCGCTCACCTCGCGGCAGGCGCGGTAGAAGTCCTTCCAGCCGTCGCGCTCGCGGACGACCGTCTCCACGTACTCCTGCCAGATCACCCGGTCCGCCGCGGGATCGCGGACGACCGCGCCGAGGATCCCGGCCGCCACGTCGCCCGGCCGCAGTACCCCGTCGCCGAAGTGCGCGGCGAGCGCGAGCCCGTTGGTGACGACGGAGATCGCCTCGGCCGTGGAGAGCGTCCCGGAGGGGGACTTGAGCTTCGTACGGCCGTCGGTCGTGACGCCGTCGCGCAGTTCGCGGAAGACCGTGACGACGCGGCGGATCTCGTGGATGCCCTCGGGGCCGTCCGGCAGATCGAGCGAGCGGCCCATCTCCCCGACGCGCCGGGAGACGATGTCGACCTCGGCCTCCGGGGTGGCGGGCAGCGGCAGGACGACCGTGTTGAAGCGGCGGCGCAGGGCGCTGGAGAGGTCGTTGACCCCTCGGTCGCGGTCGTTGGCCGTGGCGATCAGGTTGAAGCCGCGGACCGCCTGGACCTCCTCTCCCAGCTCGGGGATCGGGAGGGTCTTCTCGGACAGGATCGTGATGAGCGAGTCCTGTACGTCGGCGGGGATACGGGTCAGCTCCTCGACCCGCGCGGTCATGCCGTCGGACATGGCCCGCATCACGGGGCTGGGCACCAGCGCGTCGCGGCTCGGGCCGTTGGCGAGGAGCCGCGCGTAGTTCCAGCCGTAGCGGATCGCCTCTTCGGGGGTGCCGGCCGTGCCCTGCACCAACAGGGTCGAGTCGCCGCTGACGGCCGCCGCCAGGTGCTCGGAGACCCAGGTCTTGGCGGTGCCGGGCACACCGAGGAGGAGGAGGGCGCGGTCGGTGGCGAGCGTGGTGACCGCGACCTCGACGATCCGGCGCGGTCCCACGTACTTCGGCGTGATCACCGTCCCGTCGGGCAGTGCGCCGCCGAGGAGATACGTGGCCACGGCCCAGGGCGAGAGCCGCCAGCGGGCGGGCCGCTGCCGGTCGTCGGCCGCGGCCAGCGCCGCCAGTTCGTGGGCGAACGCGTCCTCCGCGTGCGGGCGCAGGGCCTGGTCGCCGGTGGCCCCGGCCGCGGTCGCGGTGGTTTCGGGCATGGTCATGAATCCCCCTCAGATCGGTCGACCTGTTGTGGATCCCACGGTGCACCACGCCACTGACAATCGACCGTCTCCGCAGGCCGGAGCCGGTCGACCGGCCTCCGCGCTGAGTTGGCCGACGGCGGCGGAAGTTGCCGGGCGCCCGACGGGAGCGGTCCGGCGGCGTGCGACCAAGCGGCGTGCGACCGGGCGACGGGGCGGTCCGGCGACGGGGCGGTCCAGCAGCGGGCGGGAGTTACCCCGCGATCGGGGAGACCGCGACGCAGCCGCCGGCCGCGGCCCTGCCCGCGTCCGTCTCCTCCTTGATGACCTCACCCTTGTAAATGATCTTGCAGGTGACCTCCGCGTCGGCGCCCAGCGCGACCGGCATGACGGCGGGCGGCATGATGCCGCGGAGCGTCACGGTCTTCTTCCAGGGCAGCCTGGGCTTCTCGACCGTCTCGATCTTCGGCTCCAATGCCTCGCCACCGCCACCGTGGAAGTCGATCGTGTCGATGTTCTTGCCCGTGACCTCGTAGGTGACCTCGTAACTCTCGTTGACGACCTTGTCGACCTCGTCGGACACGGTCTTGTCGACCCGCTCGGTGGCCTCGGAACAGGCGCCGAGGCCCAGCGCGAGGCCGGCGACGGCGAGGGTCGTGACAGCGGCGCGGGCGGCACGACTGGTGCGGGTGACACGTGTGGTGCGGACGGTGCGGTTCATCGGTGATTCCCCCCGGGACGTGGCGTAGAAACTGCACGAGCATAGCAAAGGCAACGCAAATTCAAGTGCGGGAAGAATCGACGAACCCGCAGGTCAGAGCGATTGTCAGTGGGGCCGCCTAACGTCGTGGACATGAATCAGACGGGGGTGCGCTGGACGTCGGAACAGGTGCTGGCTCTGGCTCCTGACGACGCGTCACGCAGAGCGGGCGACAAGCTCGGCACGGCCGGGCCGTGGTCGGAGACGGGCTGCGACGCCGCGGGCGCCGTGTGGGGGGTGTGCAGGGGCAGCGGCAGCAAGCCGTACCGGACGGTGGTGGACACGACGGGCCCGGCCAGCGACTGCTCGTGCCCGAGCCGGAAGTTCCCGTGCAAACACGCACTGGGCCTGCTGCTGCTCTGGGCGACCGACGGAGCGACCGTGGCGGAGAGCGCGCAGGCGCCCGGCGGCTGGGCCGGGGAATGGCTCGACACGCGCAGGAAACGGCCGGCGGAGAAGGCGGCGAACGGGGCGACGAGCACGGCGTCGAAGACCGTCGACCCGGTGGCCGCCCGGCGCAGGGCGGAGCGGCGGGCCGCGCGGATCACCTCGGGCGCCACGGAGTTGGAGCAGCGGCTGACGGATCTGGTGCGCGGCGGTCTCGCGGCGGCCGAGCGGTCGGGGTACGGACTGTGGGAGGAGACGGCCGCGCGGATGGTCGACGCGCAGGCACCGGGGCTGGCGGGCCGGGTGCGGGAGTTGGGGGCGATACCTGGCTCGGGTCCCGGCTGGCCGGTGCGGTTGCTGGAGGAGTCCGCGCTCCTGCATCTGCTGAACACGGCGTGGCTCGGGCTCGACCGGCTGCCCGAACCACTGGCGACGACGGTCCGTACGCGCGTCGGCCTCCCCTCGCCCGCCGGAGGCCCGTCGGTCCGGGACCACTGGCTGGTCCTCGCGCAGTACGACACCTCGGACGGCAAACTCGTCACGCGCAGGATCCGGTTGTACGGCAGGGACTCGGGGCGTTCGGCACTGCTGCTCTCCTTCGGAGCGGCCGGCCGCGCGCCGGAGCTGGCGCTGCCCGTTGGTGTGACGATCGACGCCGAGATCGTTCCGCACCCTGGCGCCGGACAGCTACGGGCGGACTGGGGCGAGCGGTTCGGCGCCCCGGCCCCGGTCGAGGGACCGCCGCCGGGCGGCTCCGTGGCGGCTGCGATCGAGGTGTACGGCGCCGCGCTGCGCGCCGATCCCTGGCTGGACGCGTGCCCGGTGACGCTGCGCGACGTCATCCCCGTCCCCGGGATGGGCGGCGGCTGGCAACTGGCCGACGCCGACGGAGGATCCGCGTTGCCGGTCGCACCCGTCGCCCTCGGGCACCCCGGGCTGTGGAAGCTGGCCGCGCTGTCCGGTGGCGGCCCGGTCACGGTCTTCGGCGAGTGCGGCCACCGCGGCTTCCGGCCGCTCACGGCCTGGTCGGCGGAGATACCGGGGACGGTCCCGCTCACCTGACCCCGCCCACGCTCCCGGAGCCCTGATACGACGTACGGACGGAGTATCCCGATGACCCACACGCCCGGCGCACCCCGGCCGCCCCACTCGCCCCGCACGCACGACACGGTCGGCGAGACCCGCGCGACCGCACGGGCCCTCACGACGACAACAACGACAGCGACAACCGCGACGGATGCGACAGCCCCTATGACCACCGCCCGGGCCGCGGCGCCGTGGGAGTCCTCCTGGGAGGGGCTCGTCACCTCGGCGCTGCTCGGGACCGACCGCCGCACGCCGCCCGTGGAGGTCCTGGCCCCCGGCAAGGAAGCCCCGGTCGCCCTCCTGGACGCCGCCGCGCTGCACACCGTACGGCGAAGGGCGGGGCTGCTCCCCGCGCCCGCCGCGGAACCTCCGGCCCTCGCGCCCCCTGACGGCCGCACGAGGCTGCCCGAGGCGGCGGAGCGGCGGCTCGGACAGCTCCTGGCCGACCGGGCGGCACCCACGGGCGGCAGTGGGGGCCGTCGCGGTACGGCGCCCGATCTCACGGAGCTGCTGCCGCAGTGGCTCGCCGCGGCCAACAGGCACGGCTATGCCGCACCCGCCCCGGCGCTGCCGGCGTTGCTGGACGCGGCCCGCGCGCGGACCGATCTGCGGCCGCCGGCCCTGGCATTCGCCGGGCCGCGCGGGCTCTGGCTCGCCCGGCTCAACCCGGAGTGGAAGTTCGCGCTGCGCGGAGGCTCAGGCGGCGCCGTACTGCCCGCCGCGGAGGACGCGGAGGCGATGCGGCGGCTCTGGGAGGAGGGCCTGTTCGCCGAGCGGATCGCGCTGTTCACCGCCGTACGGACCAGGAACGCGGAGACGGCGCGCACGCTGCTCGCCTCGACCTGGCCGACCGAGCGCGCCGAGGACCGGCTCATGTTCCTCGACTCCCTGCGCGACGGGTTGTCCGCGGCGGACGAGCCCTTCCTGGAACGGGCGTTGTCGGACCGCAGCCGCAATGTGCGCTCCACCGCGGCCGAGCTGCTCTCGGCGCTGCCGGGTTCCGCGCTCGCGGGCCGGATGGCGGCCCGTGCGGCCACCTGCGTCAGCATGGACCGTACGGGCGGCGGACAGGTCATCGCGGTCGAGGCGCCCCACGAATGCGACGCGGACATGCAGCACGACGGAGTGGTTCCCGTGCCGCCCGGCGGCCGGGGCGAACGGTCCTGGTGGCTGGGCCAGTTGGTGGAGGCGGCCCCGCTGACGGGGTGGCCGGCCAGACTCGGCGGACGGACCCCCGAGGAGATCGTCGCCCTGCCCGTCCTCGACGGCTGGGCGGACGAACTGCACGCCGCGTGGTGCCGGGCGGCCGTACGGCAGGCGGACGCGCGCTGGTCGGCCGCGCTGCTGGGGGCGCCCACCGCCCCGCCCGACGCGGGCCCCGGCACGACATCGCTCGCCGAGCGCGCCAAACTGCTCGCCACGCTGCCGGAGGCCGAACGGGCCGACTGGGTGGCCGCGTTCGTCTCCGCGCACGGCCTGCCGGAAGCGTTCCAGTTGCTCGGAGGGTGCGCGGTGCCCTGGTCGGGCGCGCTCGGCCGGGCGGTCGTGGACGCGCTCGACATCGCCAGGGACGCGGGCAGCTACCCCTGGAGCTTCAGCGGCGTCATGGGCCTCGCGGAACGCTGCCTGGACCCGGCGGAGGTGAACAGGCTGGAACTGCTCACGGCCACTCCCGACGAACCGGAAGGCGCGTCACCGGGCGCGGGCGGCTACTGGTCGGAGGCGTTCCAGCGCCTGGTGTCCACCCTGCGCCTGCGGGCCCTGATGCTCGCCGAGCTGAAACCGGTGCAAGGACAGGACCAGGGCCGGATCCTGCGGGCCCGGGGGCAGGACCAGCAGACCCAGCGGGTCCAAGGGCCGGCCCCCGGGCAGGCCCCGGGACCGGCAACGGGAGCGATACGGGAGCGGATACGCGGCCGGGAAGCGTAGAGCAGGAGGCGTAGAGCCCGTCACGCGCCCGCGGGCTGGCGGACGTTGGCCCTGACCCAGGTGACGATCGACGTCGTCGTCGCCCCCGGGGTGAAGATCTCCGCGACGCCCTTCTCCTTCAGCGGGGCGATGTCCGCGTCCGGGATGATGCCGCCGCCGAAGACCTTGATGTCCGCCGCGTCCCGCTCCTCCAGCAGTTCGATCACCTTCGCGAAGAGCGTGTTGTGGGCGCCGGAGAGGATGGACAGGCCGATCGCGTCGGCGTCCTCCTGAATCGCGGTGTCCACGATCTGCTCGGGCGTCTGGTGGAGCCCCGTGTAGATGACCTCCATCCCCGCGTCACGCAGGGCGCGCGCGATCACCTTGGCCCCTCGGTCGTGCCCGTCGAGCCCCGGCTTGGCGACCACCACGCGGATCGGACCTGTCACACCCATCACTGCCTCCACTTACCGACTGCGCCGTCATTGGCACGGGTCCCCGCGCCCGCCAAGGCTCGGAGTAGTGAACGAACGTTATCCACAGCATCCCGCAACCAGCCGTTTCGCGGAGGCCGCAGAGGGGGAAATCACACATGGGACATGTTCGCTTTGCGCCGTTCCGTCACCACCCGGCCCACCTGCCGGGCAGGAACGGGCGCAAGGGGAGCCGCGGACGGAGCCGTCACGACCCGACGGCTCCCGGCATGTCTCCGTGGCACCCCATGAGGGCATACGGGGGCGGAGCCGCCTCCCGTATGTCGTTCGGAGGTCGGCCATGAAGGTCATGCCGTTCGCGCCGTTCTCATCCCTCCTGACGCCCTTCCTCCGCCAACTGGACCGCGTACGCCCGGCGGGGCCGGCCGTCGCTCCGCTGCGCCTCGCCGCACCCCTGCGCGCGGGCGCGCTCGATCTGGCGATCTTCACCGGGCACCTCCTCCTCTATCCGGCCGGAATCGTCCAGGAGCGCCGCGCCGCTCCCCTGCCGCCCGAGGCGTCCCGGCTGCCCACCGAGGGCCGCGCCCACCCGCCGGTCGTCCTGTTGCACGGCTTCGTGGACAACCGCTCCGTCTTCGTCCTGCTGCGCCGCTCCCTGGCCCGGCACGGCTGGCACCATCTGGTCTCGCTCAACTACTCGCCGCTGACCTGCGACATCCGTACAGCCGCCGAGCTGCTGGGCCACCACATCGAGGAGATCTGCGCCCGCACCGGCCATCGGCGGGTCGATGTCGTCGGACACAGTCTGGGCGGCCTGATCGCGCGGTATTACGTACAGCGCATGGGCGGTGACGCCCGGATACGTACGCTGGTCACGCTGGGCACACCCCATGAGGGCACGACGGCCGTCCCCCTCGCCGACGCGCACCCCGTCGTACGGCAGATGCGCCCCGGATCGCCGGTCGTCGAAGAGCTGCGGCAGCCCGCACCCGGGTGCCGGACGCGGTTCGTGAGCTTCTGGAGCGATGCCGACCCCCTGATGGCGCCGGTCACCACGGCCAGAATCGAACATCCGGACCTTCTCGTGGAGAACGTGCTGGTGAGTGGTGTCGGCCACCTCGCCCTGCCGATTCATCCGGGGGTCGCCTCCGGGATCCGGCACGCGCTCGACGGATCCGCCCCTGTGGGCGGTTCCGGTGAAGATTCCGTGCCTCATCCCACGGCAGAGGGGCCCGGATCCACTTCCGTCGCCTGATCCGGAGGGCCCCGACCCAGCCTCACACTCGAACGCATTTCGAACGTATGGCCAAGCCTGTGCCCGCAGTTCGCCGAAACACGGCCGAATGCCCGTTTCCGCAAAGCACGAAACTCGCGGAAGATTGTCGCCGTCGCATACCGCCGGGTACAGTCGCGGCCACTGCTTTCCCTCTGGGTCCCTTTCCACACAGGACCGGATTTCCCAGAGCCTGGTTCTGCTGCCGAGGCGAGAGAGAAGTTGGTGAACGACCAGCACGCCCACGCCGGGTACACCGCTTACGACGGTTACCAGAACGGCAGCTTCGAGACAGATCCCCTCTTCGGCTCCCTGCCGGACGGTCCGGGTGGCACGGGTGGGTACGGCGACGTTTCCGCCTCCACCGGCCAGTACGCGACCGTGCAGGCCGACCACGCGGCGGGCGGCCACCTCCAGGTCGGACACCCGCAAGCCGGGCACTCCGGCCAGTACGACAACACCCAGTGGGACACCGGCGCCCACCACCAGGCCACGGGCTACGACGCGTACGGCACGCAGGCGTACGACACCAGCGGCCAGTGGCCGACCGTTTCCCCCGACGCCCCCACCGGCAGCGGCTATCCGCAGGACGCCACAGGTGAGTGGGGTTCCGGCGCCTGGCACCAGGTCGTCCAGCCGAACGGCCCTGGCGATACGGGTCAGTTCGACAGCACACAGTTCAACGGCGCTCAGTTCAACGATTCCCAGTACGGCGGCTACGACACGCCCGGGACGACAGCGACGGCCCACGCAACCTTCGATCCCGTACAACTCGCCGCCCTCGAAACCGCGCAGTTCGAAGCGGCGCAGTTCGAAGCGGCTCCGCTCGCCTACGAGGCGACCGCTCAGTGGACCACGCCGACGTTCGACACCGGCTCGTACGACGCGACCGCCTGGAACGGGCCGGGTACGGCGCACGAGGACACGTCGTTCGCGTACGGCGCCCCGGGTCCCGAGCCTGAACGGGCCTACGGCGCGGAGCCCGGCTACGAACCGGAGCCGGGCTACGACACGGAATCGGGCTACACCGCGGAGCCGGAGCCGACGCCGGCGTACGAGGCCGAGCACGGCTACGAGACCGTGGCCACCGACACCGACGCGGTGAAGACCGGCCCCGGAGCCGATGCGGAACACCGCACGGGAGCCGATGACTTCGCCCCGGACTCCAAGGGCCTCGCGGAACCGGCCGCTCCGGATGACGATCCCCACGCGCTGCACATGGCGGCCACCATGGCCACACCCGCCGTGACCGTCGCCCCGGTCGGCCCCCGGCGGTCGGGCGGCGCCGGCAACGGCAGCCGCGGCCGGCGCCGTACCCCCGCCAAGCGCTCGGCCCTCCTCACCGTCGCCGTGCCCTCCGCCTGCGTCATGGGCGTCGCGGGCATCGCCGCCGCCTCCGTCGGCGGACTCGCCGGCGAGGACACCAAGGACGACTCCACCACCACGGCCTCCGCCGAGGACACAGCCTCCGCCAAGCCCGTCGCCGCGGCGGCCAACAACAAGCTGGACACCCAGCTCGCCGCGCTCAGCGCCGACGCCCGCGACTTCGGCGACCGCGCCAGCCGCACACAGGAGCGCATCGACCTCCAGGAACGCAAGGCCGAGGAGCGGAAGCGGGCCGCGGAAGAGGCGGCCCGCAAGGAAGCGGCCCGCCCCAAGTTCGCCCTGCCCGTCTCGCAGCACGGACTCAGCGCGTACTACGGCCAGGCCGGCGTCAACTGGATGTCCATGCACACCGGGATCGACTTCCCCGTGTCGTACGGCACGCCCGTCCTGGCCGCGAGCGACGGCACCGTACGCACGCAGTACAACAGCGCCTACGGCAACATGGCCATCGTGACCTCCGCGGACGGCACGGAGACGTGGTACTGCCACCTCAGCAGCACGAAGATCCGCTCCGGTTCGGTCAAGGCCGGTGATGTGATCGCGTACTCGGGCAACTCCGGCAACTCCACCGGTCCGCACCTGCACTTCGAGGTACGGCCCGGCGGCGGCTCGGCGATCGACCCGCTGGCCTGGCTCCGCAGCCACGGCCTCGATCCGACGTAACGGAGCGGCGAGGGGCGAGCGGCGCGACGGCCGGAACCGTCGGCGCCGCGCCCCAACCCCCGCCGACCGGACCGGCTGCGGCGCTTACAGCTTCTCGACCGGCGCGTACCGCAGCAGCAGCCGCTTGGGCTTGGTGTCCCCGAAGTCGACCGTCACCTGCGCGTCCGCACCCGCGCCCGTCACCTCCATGACCGTGCCGAGGCCGAACTGGTCGTGTGTGACCCGGTCGCCCACCGCCAGCGCGATCACCGGCTTGTCGCTCGCGCGCCGCGTGGCGAAGCCCGAGGGCCCGCCCCCCGGCCGCGACCGCGACGCGGAGGAGGAGAGCGACGACGTGATCCCGGACGTCGGCCCCGCCGGGATCTGCGCGCCGGTCCGCTTCCACTCCATGTGGTGTCCCGGGATCTCCTCCAGGAACCGCGACGCCGGATTGTACGAGGGCTGCCCCCAGGCGCTGCGCATCGACGACCGTGTCAGGTAGAGCCGTTCACGGGCGCGCGTGATGCCGACGTACGCGAGGCGGCGCTCCTCCTCCAGCTCCTTCGTCTGCCCGAGGGCGCGCATGTGCGGGAAGACACCGTCCTCCATGCCCGACAGGAACACCACAGGGAATTCGAGGCCCTTGGCCGTGTGCAGCGTCATCAGAGTGATGACACCGGAGCCGTCCTCGTCCTCGTCGGGGATCTGGTCGGAGTCGGCGACGAGCGCGACCTTCTCCAGGAACTCGGCGAGGGTCGGCGTAGCGGCCGGGGCGGCGGCAGCGTCCGTACCGTCCCCGTCGCCCTCTTCCTCCGCGCCTCCGCCGTCGCCGGTGGCCGCGGCGGCCTGACTGCGCTCCTGCTCGAACTCCAGGGCCACCGAGGCCAGTTCCTGCAAGTTCTCGATCCGCGTCTCGTCCTGCGGGTCGGTCGACGACTGAAGCTCCGCCAGATAACCGGTCCGTTCCAGCACGGCCTCCAGGACCGTGGCCGGCCCGGCGCCCGACTCGACGACCGTACGCAGCTCCTCCATCAGCGTGTTGAAGCGCTTGACGGCGTTGGCGGAGCGGGCCGCCATGCCGTACGCCTCGTCCACGCGCCGCAGCGCCTGCGGGAAGGTGATCTTCTCCCGGAGCGCGAGGGCGTCGATCATGGCTTCCGCGCGGTCCCCGATGCCGCGCTTGGGCACATTGAGGATCCGGCGCAGCGGTACGTTGTCCTCCGGATTGGCGAGGACCCGCAGATAGGCCAGGATGTCGCGGACCTCCTTGCGTTCGTAGAAGCGCACTCCGCCGACGACCTTGTACGGCAGGCCGACCCGGATGAAGATCTCCTCGAAGACGCGGGACTGCGCGTTCGTCCGGTAGAAGACGGCGACGTCGCCCGCTTTGGCCTCGCCCGCGTCCGTGAGCCGGTCGATCTCGTCGGCGACGAACTGCGCCTCGTCGTGCTCCGTGTCCGCGACGTAGCCGGTGATCTGGGCGCCCGCGCCGGCCTTGGTCCACAGGTTCTTCGGACGGCGGCTCTCGTTGCGCTCGATGACCGCGTTGGCGGCGCTGAGGATCGTCTGGGTGGAGCGGTAGTTCTGCTCCAGCAGGATCGTCGTCGCGTTCGGGTAGTCCTCCTCGAACTGGAGGATGTTACGGATCGTGGCGCCGCGGAAGGCGTAGATCGACTGGTCGGCGTCGCCGACGACGCACAGCTCGGCCGGGTCCTCGCCCTCGCCCGAGGGGCCCACCAGTTCGCGTACGAGGGTGTACTGGGCGTGGTTCGTGTCCTGGTACTCGTCCACCAGGACGTGCCGGAAGCGGCGCCGGTAGTGCTCGGCGACGTCGGGGAACGCCTGGAGAAGGTGGACGGTGGTCATGATGATGTCGTCGAAGTCCAGGGCATTGGCCTCGCGCAGCCGTGCCTGGTACATCCGGTACGCCTCGGCGAGGGTCTTCTCGAAGCCGTCGACGGCCTGCCCCGCGAAGGTCTCCTCGTCGATCAGCTCGTTCTTCAGGTTGGAGATCTTGGCGCTGAAGGACTTGGGCGGATAGCGCTTGGGGTCAAGATCCAGATCACGGCAGACGAGAGCCATCAGCCGCTTCGAGTCGGCGGCGTCGTAGATCGAGAACGACGAGGTGAACCCGAGCCGCTTCGACTCGCGCCGCAGGATCCGCACGCAGGCGCTGTGGAAGGTCAGCACCCACATCGCCTGGGCGCGCGGGCCGACGAGCTGAGCGACGCGCTCCTTCATCTCGCCCGCGGCCTTGTTGGTGAAGGTGATCGCCAGTATCTCGCCGGGGTGGACGCTGCGGGTGCCGAGCAGATGCGCGATCCGGTGGGTCAGCACCCGGGTCTTGCCGGATCCGGCCCCGGCGACGATGAGCAGCGGCGATCCCGTGTGCACGACGGCCGCGCCCTGCTCCTCGTTCAGCCCTTCGAGGAGCGCGGCGGGGTCGATGACCGTACGGGGCGCGCCGTCGCGGTGGTACGGATCCCGGGCCGGGGGCACGTCGTACGCCCCCTGGAACAGGTCGTCGGGCACCTGTTCCGGGGCGTGCTCGTCCTGCTCCTCGGGCGGCGGGGGGTGCTCGTCACCGGAGGGCTGGAGGTCGGCCAGGAAGCTGTCGTCAAAGAGGCTGCTCATCGCTTAACGAGTCTAGGCCGCCGCACTGACAGTCGGCGCCCGACCGGGAAAGCCGGCCGGGGAAGTCGGCCCGGTGAGCGGCGCCGGTAAACCGGAGGGTCCCGGCTCACATACGGAGCGTAACGCTATACCCCGCATTGAGGCTCGTTGCACTCCCTACGAGCAAATGGTCACAGAAATGTATCGGGCATATCGGCCATCCACCTTCACATCAGCGCCACATTTTGGCTAGCGTGCTCGATCAGGCAGCCCGTACCCTTGATGGCGATCCGCGCCGAGCGGGCGGCCCACGCCGAATCCGGGCTTTCCGTAAGGAAGTTCGGAACCGGGGACCCACTCTGCACGACCGGGGTGAATCGGGCCGTACGTTCGCCGTACACGCAAGGCCCGTAGGGCAGCCTTCCGTTCCGCCCGAACCCGACAGCTAACCCGGTAGGCGGTCCACGGAAGGAGATGCCGAACTTGGCGTCGCATCGCAAGTCGCGCAGCCGTAGCGGAGTACGCCCCGACTCCCCCGCGGTCGGAGTGACGACGGCCGCCATCGCCTCGGTCACGCTGCTGTCGACGCAAAGCGCGGACGCCGCGCCCGCGGAAGCCAAACCGTCGGTCGAAGAGGTGCAGAAGAAGGTCGACGCCCTGTACCGCCAGGCCGGTGGAGAGACGCGGACGTCCAGCAAGGCGAAGGAGACGACGGCCAAGCAGAAGCGCACGGTCGACCGGGTCATCGAGGGCGTCGCCAAGAGCGCGGACAAGCTGAACGAGGCCCGCCGTACGCTCGGTTCCTACGCGGCCGCGCAGTCCGGGGAAGGCACGGGCACCCCCGCGGCCGCCCCCGCCATGCCTGCCATGCCTGCCACCGCCCCTGCGGTGCCTGCCGCCGCTCCCGCCGCCGTGCTGTTCGCGGACGGCCCGCAGACGTACGCCGAACAGGCGGGGACGACGGAGCAGCCGGCCGACCGTCAGCAGAGCCCCGTCGCCGACTACCCGGCGGCCGGGGCGGACCCGCGTATTCCGGAGTCGCCGGACGAGTCCCAGGAGTCCTTGCGAACCAGCAAGGAGCAGATCCAGAAGAAGCTCGCCGCGGCCCGCTCGCTGCTGGCGCGACTCACCGCGGAGGAGCAGGCGCGGCTGGCCGCGCTGGAACGCAAGCAGGAAGAGGCGGCCCGCCGCGCCGCGGAGGCCAAGGCCAAGGCGGAGGCCCGCGACAAGGCGGAGGCCGAAGCCGAGGCGGAGCGCCGCCGTGAGGCGGGGCCGTCCCAGCCCCAGGTCCCGTCGGCCGAGGTGGGCACGGGCACGGACGCGGCCACGATCGCACGTGCGAACGCGGGAACGAGCGGCGGCACCGGTCTGGATGCCGTGACCGTCGGTGACACCGCCGGCACCTACGCGGCCAAGGCGGCGAAGGTGCTCGCCTTCGCCGGCGCCCAGATCGGCAAGCCGTACGTCTGGGGTGCCTCGGGTCCGAGTTCGTACGACTGCTCGGGCCTGACCCAGGCGGCGTGGAAGGCGGCCGGCGTCGAGCTGCCGCGCACCACCGGCGCCCAGGTGAACACCGGCACGCGCGTCACCACCGACGACCTGCTCCCCGGCGACCTGGTCTTCTTCTACGACGACATCAGCCACGCCGGGATCTACATCGGCGACGGCATGATGATCCACGCGCCCAAGCCGGGCGCGAACGTACGCGAGGAATCGATCTACTACATGCCGATCTACGGCAGCGTACGCCCGGCCTGATCCGCAGTCCGGTCCTGTAGGACCGCTTTAGATCTGTCGGATTCTCAGCGATCTGTCGTCAACTTGTCGTCTGCGACAGATCGCCGAGAATCGCTCCGTAGAGTGATTCTCAGCTACTCACAGCATTCTTGCAGTCCTCGGGCGCATGGTACGGCGCCGTGTGTGGGCAGTCTCGCCCGGGATCACGTTCTGTGTCCTTTCGGTTACGTAAATCGGGGGTGGCAGTGTCGTACGTCTCGGTTCGAGAGCCAACGGCTGAGGCCAGAGCTGTCGAGGTCCGTTACCGCCAGGCGGACGGGGTCTTCGCTGAGACGTCGTGGGATCTGCTGGTGAGTGACGAGGTAGCGGCCGGACTGCCGGTGCGGGAGTTCCGCTGGTACAAGGGGCGTCGGCACTACTCGGGCTGGTACCACGCGGTGACGGGCGATCGTCTGGTGGCATACGAAAGCCGTATGGAGCTCGCCCGGATCTTGCTGGCGGATTTTGCCCAGGATGTGGTCGGGATCGCCGCCCAACCGTTCCAGGTGTGCGGGGACGACGGAGTCCGCACCCGTCGGCACGTGCCGGATCTGCTGCTGACGCATGCGGACGGGCTGGTCACGGTGGTGGACGTCAAGGCTCCGTGCCGCGTGGACGTGCCGGAGGTCGTGGCCCAGTTCGGCTGGATGCGGAAGCTGTGTTCGCTGCGGGGCTGGGCCTTCGAGGTGTGGTCTGGTGCCAGCCCTGCCCTCGTGGAGAACGTCCGGTTCCTGGCCGGCTACCGGCGGCCTGAACGTGTCGCAGTGCATTTGACTGCGGAAGTACTTGAAGCCGCACGAGTACAGGCCAGCGTGGGCGGGATCGAGAGGGCGTTGGCGGTACGGCAACGGCATCCTGCGGATCTCGTCCGTCCCGTGCTTTTGCATCTGGTGTGGTCGGGTGCCCTGTCGGCGGATCTTTCGCGTCCGTTGAGTACGCAGACGCCGGTTCGCCTCGCGGGTGGGGAGGCTTTGGAGGGATGAGGGGTGCTGCCGTTGCGGTGTTTCCCGGCTCTCGGCTGGTCTTCTGCGGCGACATCGTGGAGGTGGTCGAGTTCGATCACCTCGGTGTGACGATCCGGAATACGCGGACCGCCGAGTTCTCCACCGTCTCGGTAGGGCGTCTGGCGACAGGCTCGAAGCCGGTGGACACCGGACCACTACCCAGGGCCGATGACAGTGCCGGCCTCGTGCTGGCGTCGTTGTCCCTGCAGCAGCGGGATGAAGTCAACGAGCGGGCCGGGCACATCCGTGAGGTCCTGACCGGCTACCGTTCCGGCTTTGCTGAGGGTGCCCAGCCCGGTGAACCGCGTGATGAGTTCTCCGAGGCACGGTCGCTGCCGCAGCGGATCGGGGCCAAGGCCGCCGAGCTGAAGGTGTCGGCGCGGACGGTGGAGCGGTGGGCCGCTGCCTATCAGGCGGGCGGCGAGGCCGCGTTGGTCGATACCCGGTTGCTCAAGAGGCGAGGTTCTCGCGTCGATCCGCGTTGGGACGAGGCTGTCGGCGTCGTGCTGGCGGAGTACGTCACGGCGTCGACGCCAACGCGGTCGGCGGTGCTGAACCGGGTCGAGGCTTGGCTGGAGGAGTCGTACGGCGCGGGAGTGGTGCCGTTGCCTTCGACAGCGACGGCTTACCGGCGGCTTGAGGAGTTGAGCAAGGGCACGAACGCCCTGTCGGGGAGCGCGAAAGCGAGACGCTCGATCGCTGACCGTCCCAAGGGGGTCTATGGGCGGCTGCGGGCCACCAGACCCGGTGAGTACGTGGTGCTGGACACGCAGGATCTGGACGTCTTCGCGATGGAACCGGTGACCTGCCGCTGGGTGAGGGCTCAACTGACCGTTGCTCAGGACTTGTTCAGTCGCTGCATCGTCGGTCTGCGGGTGACCGCGGTGTCCACGAAGGCGGTGGATGTCGCTGGGGTGCTGTTCGAGGCGATCGCTCCGCCGGAGGACGACAGCGGTGGCCAGGCTGCTGGGCCGTATCACGGAGTGCCGGAGCATGTGGTGTTCAGCGAGGAGGATCTGCTCCCTGGCCGGGGGCTTTGTCCGCCGGAGACGTTGGTCATCGACCACGGCCGGGCGTTCATGTCGGCCCACGTGATCAGCGTCTGCACCAGGCTGGGGATGTCGATCCAGCCGGCCCAGCCGAAGAAGCCCACCGATAAGCCGACCGTCGAGCGCTTCTTCCGTACTCTGCGCGAGGGACTGATCCAACACCTTCCTGCCTACAAGGGCCCGGACTTGCACAGCCGCGGGGAGAAGGTGGAGGACCAGGCGTTCTTCTACATCCACGAGCTGGAAGACGTGATCCGCGAGTGGATCACGGGGGTCTATCACTGTTCCCAGCACGATGGGCTCGTCATCCCGCAGTGGCCAGGCGTGCAGCTGTCGCCGCTGGAAATGCTGCAGGCCGGTCTGGCACGGGCGGGACGGCTGCGCATTCTGCCGTCGCCCGACCTCGTCTTCGACTTCTTGCAGGTCAAGCCGCGAACTATCCAGCACTACGGTGTCGAGGTCGACGGGCTGCGTTACAACGGCCCGGTCCTGGACGGCTACCGCAACGAGAAGAGCCCGTACGGCGGACTGCTCGCCGGCCGGTGGCCGATCCGTGTGCACCCCGATGACGTGCGGTTCGTCTACTTCCAGGATCCGGCCGACGACTCCTGGCACCGGCTGGAATGGGAGCACGCTCCCGCATTGAATACGGCGTTCTCCGCCGAGGCCGCAGCTCATGCCCGGCGGCTGTCGCTCCGGCGCGGGCGGCATCTCGACGTATCCGAGGCTCTTGCCGAGCTCCTCGCCCGCTGGGACCAGGGCATGGTCACCGACCGGCGCGAACGCCGCATGGCCCTGCGGTTGTCGGCCGAACGCGCTGCGGTCCCGCTGCCCCGGCTGCCCGAGGAAGAGCCCCACACGCCGGTGAGCACGGCCCGCCTGCACCTGGTTCCGGAGCCGTCCGCCGCCAGCGACCTGGATGAGGAGGACGAGATCTTCGATGCCCCGGACGGGGACGACTTCTACGCGGACGCGTTCGAGGTACTGGAATGAGCACACCAGGACTGTTCAGCCTGTCCCGCAAGGAGGGCTGGAACCAGTACGTCAACACTGCGCCGCGGCAGCGTCCCGAGACGCTCGCCCGAGCGCACCTGAACGCGCTCGGTGAGGACGCCCTGGAGGACTACAACGACCGGCGTCACGACTGGCACGCGAACTTCGGCATCATCCAGACCCCTCAGCTGGCCTCCCTCCACGAGGAACTGGACCAGATCGTGGCCAGCAACCGGCAGGACGGCGACCGCATCCGCTCGGCGGCAGTCATCGACGCCCTGCCCGGGCTGGGCAAGACCACCATCGCCAACCTCTACGGCCGCACCTACGACCGCCAGCAGCGTCGCCGCCTCGGAGCGGTCACGGCCGAGGGTAATGAGCGCGTCCCGGTCTTCCGGGTCGGGCTGACCTCGAACACCACCCTGCGCACGCTGAACCGGATGATCTGCGAGTTCTACGGGCATCCCGCCACCGACCGGAGCAGCGCCGCAGCCCTGGCCAGCCATGCCCTGGACTGCGTGCTCAGCTGCGACACCCGTCTGGGGATCATCGATGACATCCACTTCATCGACCTCGACCGCAAGGAAGGGCTCGCGGTAAGCAACCATCTGAAGTGGCTCGCCAACGAACTTCCCGTCACCTTCGTCTACGTGGGCGTCGGGCTCGCCGAACGCCGTTTCTTCGCCGACGGGTTGACCGGGAAGAACACTGTCCTCGCCCAGACCGCCCGACGCTGGACCCGGCTCGGCGTCGAACCGTTTAACCTCACCTCCGACGAGGGACGCCGGCACTGGCGGAGCCTGCTCAAGGCATCCGAGCGCCAACTCGTGCTGGCCGAACACCGTCCCGGAATGCTCGTCGACCTGGCCGGATATCTCTTCGAACGCACCAGTGGCCACATTGGGTCGTACTTCACCCTGCTGATGCGCGGTTGCTACCGGGCCATCCGTGGCAGAACCGAGGCCCTGAACCGCGACCTGCTCGACCAAGTACGTCTCGACGAAGCGTCCGAGCAGGCCCGCCAGCAACTCGCGGCCGCTCTCGCCCACGGCGCCCTGTCCTCCAAGTCCGAGGCGGCGTCGTGATCTCCGGCAGTGGTCGCGTCCTGCCGCTGCGGGTTCCCGTCGCTCCGGGCGAGGGGATCGACAGCTGGTTCGAAGCACTCGCCCGCCGCAACGGGCTCTCCCTTCGGGCACTGCTGGCCGACTTCGGCCTGCCGACCCCTTCCCTGACCTCCACTCTCTTCACGAACATCACGTCCTCCCAGCTTCGTGAGCTGGAACGCCGCTGCCAACTACCCGATCACCACCTGGACCAGGCCCTGCCGAACCCTGTCCTGCCGCTGCGGGCACGGCAGGCCCGCGGCTCGCGCTACTGCCCGGACTGTCTGGCCGAGCGCGAGGGCCGCTGGAAACTCGTCTGGTGGCTGCCCTGCGTGTTCGCCTGCACCACCCACCGCGCACTGCTGCACGACACGTGTCCCGGCTGCGGCTGCCGGCCACGCCGCCTACTCCCGGGCCGCACCCGCTCCCATCCGGCCGGGATCTGCACCACCCGCCGCGGTGACAACTCGCCCTGCGGCGCGGATCTTCGCATCGCGTCAGCAAGTCGACTCCCCGACGCCAGCCCCCTGTTATCCGCTCAGCGCTGGATCGACGAACTCCTTGCCGATGCCGGCCTATCGGCTACCGCTAGCCTGAGTGATCTGGTCCACCTGTCCCGCTGGTTCCTGCACGTCCTGCCGGAGCACGAGATCACCGGTCTGGGAACCGTCGCCGCGACAGCTTGGGCCGAGCGCCCCACCAGGGTCGCACCCGACCGGCTGGCACCGATGAACGCCCCGCTCACCGCAGTGATCACGCACCACGCCCGCCCCCTGCTGGGCCCGTGCCACGACACCGCCGTCCACCGTATTCAGCAACTCCGCACGCATCAGGGGGCGGCGACAGCTCCCCATCCCGCCAACATGACCATGGAGAACTGGAAGAAGCTCTCACCCCGCATGCGGGGCAGATTCGTCCACGCGGCTGATGCCCACCTCAGCCAGCTGGACCGAGTCCGCCTGCACTCGGGCGGTCCCGCAGCCCGCATCCCCGCCCCCGGCGATGCCCCGCACACCTCCCGCTCCCAGCACATCCCACAACTGCTCTGGCCCCACTGGACCTTGCGGTTCCTTCCACCCCAAGGGCTCCGGGTCGACCTGTTCCGTGGCACCGCCGCCGCCCTACTCTTCCTTCCGGGCTCCGGCAGCAGGGACAAGAAGGCCCTCCTCAAGCCGCTGCACGGCCACTTGGCCAACTACGTCGCACGCACACTGCAAGTGATCAGCCATAGCGGGTATGAACAGGTCTTTCCCGCCCTCTGCCGTATCGCCGACTACATCGACGAACACGGCAGCGAGATCAACTACCAACGGCGGCGGACCCTTATCCCCGCCGAGACGATCAGCGAAGCCGCGTGGCAGGAACTGTGCTTCCGCACCAACACACATCCCGGCGAAACAAGTACACCCACCGCCCCTGGCCGCCTGCTCCAGGCCAGGAGATATCTCTTCCAGCTACTCACCGGAGCCGACCTGACCGACCCCCAGCACGCCCTGGCCTGGAAGAGCCCAAACGACCGCAACCGCTACGTCGACTTCAACGTCTCGCTCTCCCTCCAACAGAGAAAAGGTCTGCTCCAGCACGCCCAGGAGCTACTCGAAGGCCTCGGGATCGACGAACCCGTGACCTGGGAGCCTCCCGAAGAGTGCTGCCACGGACTGGTCCTTCCCGGTCCCCGGCTCGACGACATCGATCTCGACGCCCTCAAACGACTGGTGATCGCCGAAGGACGCAAGCCGTCCGACGCAGCCCGCCTGCTGAACACCACCGTCACACATGTCCGGCTCGCCCTCGAAAACATCGACCATGACGAACGGCAATGGGCACGCACCACCCCCACCTCAGCCTGGAAACTGCGTGAACATGCCCGCACGGTGCTCACGCCCGCCTTCCTGGAGCGGGAGTACACCGAGAACGGCAAGACGCTCACCCGCATCGCGCGGGAAACTGGCATCTCCCGTCACATCGTCGTCGAGCAGGCGAAGGCGACGGGCCTCACCATCTACTACTCGCAGCGCCCCATCCCCATGGACGCGACCTGGCTGCGCGAGCAGTACCTGACCCGCAAGCGCTCAACAGCCGACATCGCTGCCCAACTCGGCACCGAAGACGAAACAGTGCGCCGACGGTTCCTGCAACTCGGCATCCCCCTACGCCCGCCGGGCGTTCACAGCCACACCATCATGACCGCCAAGGTCGACAAGAGCATCCCGCGCAACATCCGAGCAGCCGTCGAGGGCACACTGCACGGCTGGCTCCGCCTTCACCGCTTCCAGATCGCCATGGCGCTGCCGAACCTCGAAACCGCAGCCGACTACCTCGGCGCCTGCCGGGGCGCCCTGGTCCACCAATTCCAGCGCCTGGAACGCGATCTCGGACAAACGCTGTTCCACCGCGCCGCCTTCAACAAACCCCAACGGCCGACCAGGCACGGCAATGCCCTCCTGCGCTCCCTCGCCACCGATCAGATCCAGGCGCTGATGCACTCCGCACTCGGCCCCGGCCAGATCACCCCCGTGCCGGACGCGGCCACTCTGGCCACAGCCGAAATCCGCCTCACCAGCCGGCAAAGCCCCGGACCGCTCAGGCCTTTCGGTGACGGCATCACCGCCGGGCGAGTCCGAATCACGAGTTCCACCCTCGTCCTGCTGCGCGACCTGCTCGCCCACCAGAACGAAGAGTTCTACGGCGCCCAGATCCATGCGAGAACCGGCATCGACAACGGCACCCTCTATCCCCAGCTCAAGAGGATGGAAGGAGCGGGCTGGCTCATCAGCCGACCCGAAGCCGAAGACTCCTGGCTCGCGCGAGCCCCGGTCGGCTGCGGTCCCGGTCGCCGACGCACCTACTACACGCTCACACCCGATGGGCTCCGCGCAGCCATGCACGAAGTCCAGCACCACAAACCACGCCGCCGGACAGCCTGATGATTCTTTTGGTTCTGCAGACGAGTACGGGCAACGTTCATCGAAGGTATTTGTCCTTGGCCAATGAGCTGCCGCCATCTTGAAGCGGCAGGCCAGGAACCCGCCGGGATGCTGTGGTCGAACTGGCTTGACCTTGACGCTGGGTCAACCCTCCATCCTTCCGGCAGGAGCTTCCTCACAGCCGACTGGAGAGCTCCGCGAAGGAGGCAGATGACCATGGTGCCCCAATCAATCGCCGGTCCGGCGATTCGCGTGCAGGGTCTGGAGAAGTCGTACGGGAAGCTCGAAGTGTTGCGCGGCGTGGACTTCGACGTGGCGCGGGGCAGCATCTTCGCCCTGCTCGGCTCCAACGGGGCGGGCAAGACCACGACCGTGAGGATCCTCGCCACGCTCCTGAAGGCCGAGGCGGGGACAGCCACCGTCCATGGCTTCGACGTCGCCATGCAACCGGCGAATGTGCGGGAGTCCATCAGCCTCACCGGACAGTTCGCGGCCGTCGACGAGATCCTCAGCGGTCGGGAGAACCTCGTACTCGTCGCCAGGCTGCGCCACCTCAAGGACCCGGGCGCCATCGCGGATGACCTGCTGAAGCGTTTCTCCCTGACCGACGCCGGCACGCGGAAGGTGTCCACGTATTCGGGTGGGATGCGCCGTCGGTTGGACATCGCGATGAGCCTCATCGGGAATCCGTCGGTGATCTTCCTGGACGAGCCGACGGCCGGGCTCGATCCCGAGGCGCGCATTGAGGTGTGGGACGCGGTCAAGGAGCTCGCCGACCATGGAACGACCGTGCTGCTCACCACGCAGTATCTGGACGAGGCCGAGCAGCTGGCCGACCGGATCGCGATCCTCCACCAGGGACGGATCATCGTGAACGGCACCCTCGCCGAGCTCAAACAGCTCTTCCCGCCGGCCAAGGTCGAGTACGTCGAGAAGCAACCGACGCTGGAGGAGATCTTCCTCGCCGTCATCGGCGGCGGCGACAAGAGCGACGCCACCGGCACGACAACTGGGGGACAACGATGACCGCGTACTTCTTCAGCGACACTGCCGCCCTCACGGGGCGGACCCTGCGCCACGTCACACGCAGTATGGACACCATCATCACGACCGCCATCACACCGGTCGCCATGATGCTGATGTTCGTCTACGTGTTCGGCGGCGCCATTGATACCGGGTCAGTTTCGTACGTGAACTACATGCTGCCCGGCATCCTTCTCATGACCATCGCATCGGGCATCTCCTACACGGCATACCGGCTGTTCACCGATGTGAAGAGCGGGATCTTCGAGCGATTTCAGTCCATGCCGATCGCGCGGTCGGGTGTGCTGTGGGCCCATGTCGTCACCTCGCTGGTTGCCAACCTGATCGCGCTCGTGCTCGTCGTGGGCGTCGCTCTGCTCATGGGCTTCCGATCGGGGGCAGGAGTGTCGGCATGGCTCGCGGTCGCCGGCATCCTGCTCTTGTTCACCCTGGCGCTGACCTGGCTCGCTGTGATCCCCGGGCTCTCCGCGTCGTCGGTCGAGGGAGCGGGAGCGTTCGCCTACCCGCTCATCTTCCTCCCGTTCGTCAGCTCGGCGTTCGTGCCCACAAAGACGATGCCCGGCCCGGTGCGCTGGTTCGCCGAGAACCAGCCGGTGACGTCGATCGTCAACACGATCCGCAGCCTGTTCGCCCAGCGGCCGGTCGGCGACGACATCTGGACCGCGCTCGCGTGGTGTGTGGGCATCCTCGTCGTGGCGTACGTCTTCGCGATGGCCGCCTACCGCCGGAAGATCGCCTGAGGCAGTCTGAGACCTATGCTCACCATCAGCCAGCTTGCGGCCTACGCCGGGGTGACGGTGCGGGCGGTACGCCATTACCACAAGGTTGGGCTGCTGCCCGAGCCCGAGCGCGACCGGTCCGGGTACCGGAACTACGATGCCGCCGCGGTCGTGCGACTGATCCGGATCCGCACCCTGGCTGATGCAGGCGTGCCGCTGGCCCGGGTGCAGGAACTCCTCGCCGCCGGCCCAGAGGAGTTCGCCGGCGGCGTCCAAGAGATCGACAAGGATCTGCGCGCCGAGATCCGGCGGCTGCAGGACACCCGCAGCCGACTCGCCCGGCTCGCCGCCGGAGAACACCTGGCGCTTCCGCAGAGCGTCGTGGGCTACCTCGACCGGCTGCGCGGTCTCGGCGTCGGGGAACGGTACATCGAGCTGGAGCGGGATGCCTGGATCATGATCGCCGCGCAGGTGCCGGACCTGATCGACTCCGTGATTGCCAAGAAACACGAGGAGCTGGACGACCCCGACATGGTGAGGCTCTACAGCTTCTTCACCGGGGAGCCCGACTGGCTAGCCGGCGATCCACGGATCGTCGAGGTCGCCGACATCCTGGAGCGCCTGATGATTCGCGCCGTGGAGGCTGGCGAGGTGGGTGCCGACGGCTTCGACGATCAGTTCGTCGCCCTGATGGACTCAACCATGCTTGAGTCCGCACCGGGCGCCGAACTGGTGCTGGCGATTCTGAAGGAGCGTGGCTGGAGCGGCTGGACCCGCATCGAGCGCGTGCCTGCTAACAGGCTCAACACCGAGCCGCCGCCGCCTTGAAGGCAGGTCAGGGCCCTGGTGTGACGTCGTTCAAGATGCTCGTGCTGGCTGTCCTATCGGCTCTTGGGCCACCCCAACGGCCTGACCACCGCCAGGGACCGGACACGGCAATGAGAAAACCGCGCGGACAGATCAATGAGAAGTGACGACGAACGCCCAGCTCACGAGAGCCCGACCGGACAAGAGCGCTGAGAACCTACACCCGGCCTGATCCTTACCGGTTCTCGTTTGATCTGGCCGTTTCTCACCGTTCCGTCATCAACCTGTCCCATGCGGCAGGTTGATGACGGACGCCGGCACCGGCCCGTCTCTGTCCCGTCCCAGCTTGCCGCTCCTAAGGGCGCGTACCGGCAGGTGCGCTCACTACGGGCGAGGCGGTGCTCCTGGGAGAACGCCGTCGGTCAGGGTCGTGAGGATGGCGGTGTAGGTCTCGTGCCGGGTCATGACGCCGTCACGTTCGGCTTCACCGGCGGTGTAGAGCAGGGCGAGCATGACGCGCTTGATCCAGGCGGGGGGAAGACCGGGGTGCAGGAGCTCGGCGGCCCGGAGGAACAGGCCGTCGACCGCTGCTTCGGTCGCCGAGTATTCCTCCCACAGGGCGGGGTCGTCCTGGACGAGGGGTTCGGTGGACAGCCACAGCACGGCGGGGGCGAAGTCGAGGTGGGCTTCGATCATGCGATGCAGGGCTTCCAGCGGGGGCCGGGACGCCGGGTCGATGCGCCGGGTGACGGCGTCGGCCTGGTGCATGACGTGGCGGGCCGCGGCGCGGACCACGTCGGTGCGCTCGGGGAAGTAGCGGTGGAGCGTGCTGCGTCCGACGCCGGCCGCGACCGCGAGGTCGGACATGGAGGCGTTGCGGTCCCGGCTGAAGACCTGGATCGCCGCGTCGAGGATCGCTGTTCGGGTGCGCAGTCGTGTTGCGCTCTCCTGCGTGGTTTCCGCCATACCCGGAATGCTACACGCGACCCATTTTGGAGCATCATTTCTTCTTTTTGGGACAGGTGTGTTTCACTATTGATCGTGGGCTTCCACTCTGGGTGCCGCCGTTCCTCTGTGTGCGGCACGTGCGGTGCATGCCCGCGGTCCGCGTCACCAGGCAGTCGTGCCGCCGGCCCCGAACCGATCAGGGGTCTGCGGTGGCGCTGCCTGTCCGCCTGCCCGCATACCCCTCCATTCGGGAGTTTCCTTGAGCAGTGACGAGCACGTTCTGATCATCGGTGGAGGGATCGCCGGTGTGGCCATGTCCATCTGCCTGGACAAGGCCGGAATCCACAGCACCGTGTACGAGGGATACCCCCACCACAAGCACGCGGGCGCCAGCTTCGTCGTCGCCCCGAACGGCCAGCGCATTCTGCAGTCGCTGGGCCTCGGCGCCGAGTTGGCCGCCAACAGCGTCCCCGACCCGGGAAGGATCCGGTTCTTCAGCTCCATCGACGAGGAGATCGCCTCCTTCCACCTCCCGCCCCAGAACGCCACCGGCACTCCCGACGTCTGTGTGGAGCGGGCCGAACTTCTGAGGATCCTGCTCGGCGAGGCAGCCCGGCGCGGTATCCAAGTCCACTACGGCAAGCGCCTGTTCTCCCTGGAACAGGGCCCGCAGAGCGTGACCGCCCACTTCGAGGACGGCTCCCAGGCCACCGGTTCTCTCCTGATCGGAGCCGACGGGGCGAAGTCCAGGGTGCGCTCCGCCCTGTTCCCGCACGTGCAGTTGCAGCACAAGAAGACCTGGGCGGTGTACGGCAAGGGCTCCGCCGACTGCCTCACCGCCGAGGAGCGGGAGCTGATCGAGAAGGAGCTGGTCGTCTACGAGAAGGACGGGCTGAACGTCCTGCTCTACCAGGACCATCCCACCAAGCCGGAGAACTACGCCTGGCTGCTGACGGGGAAGACCGAGCGGAAGATCCCGTCGAAGAACTTCGAGCACAAGCCCAAGGACGAACTGCGGGCCGATCTCGCCAAACTGTTCGCGGACTGGACCGGCCCGGTGCCCCGGATGGTGGCCACCAGCCGCGCCCTCACCCCCGTCCAGCTGTTCCGTATCGGCCGTCTGCCGTCCTGGTCCTCCGGCCGGGTCGCCCTGATCGGGGACGCCGTGCACACGACGAACCCCATCTCCGGCCTGGGCGTGACCCTCGCCCTGGAAGACGCCCTGCACCTGTCCCGGATGCTGCGCGAACACGACTACCAGGACGCCTTCTTCTACTATTGCGCCGACCGCCAGCCGCAGGTGGACGAGATCCTCGAAGCGATCCCCGATCTCTTCGACTCGATCACCAGTCTCCTGTCCTGGCCCGAATACGCCTTCCCCATCGACTGGTCCGCGAACGACGACGCCTCACTCGTCTGACCGGTCCAACACCGCAGCACCACGCAGTACGACATCCTGCCCAGCCACCCGGCTCGGGGCGGTCGACGGCGATTCCCGCCGTCGGTCCGAGGCTCGAAACCTCCAGAATCCCTTCCCGGAGCCAGGAGGCTTCCCCTTGTCTGCCCCGCACCGTCCCGCCGCCCGGTGGTGGGCCCTCGGCGTTCTGTCGCTGGTGGAACTCATCGTCACCCTCGACGTCACCATCGTGACCATCGCCCTGCCCCAGGCCCAGGCCGAGCTCGGCCTCTCCGACGGCCACCGGCAGTGGATCGTCACCGCCTACGCCCTCACCTTCGGTGCCCTGCTCCTCCTCGGTGGCCGAGTAGCCGACTACTGGGGCCGCAAGCGCGCCTTCATGCTCGGCATGGTCGGTTTCGGAGCCGCCTCGGCCTGGGGCGGTCTCGCACAGAGCGGCACCGAACTCATCGCCGCCCGCGGCTTCCAGGGCCTGTTCGCCGCGCTGCTCGCGCCGGCCGCACTGGCCATGCTCACCGTGACGTTCACCCACGGCCGTGAGCGCAACATCGCCTTCGCCGTGTTCGGCACCATCGCCGGCAGCGGCGCCGCCGTCGGCCTCGTCCTGGGCGGTGTCCTCACCGAGTTCGCCAGCTGGCGCTGGTGCCTGCTGGTCAACGTCGTCTTCGTCGTCGCCGGACTCATCGGCGGCAAGCTCCACCTGACCGAGAGCAAGGCGGAAGGCGACAACCGCTACGACATCTGGGGCACCCTCACCGTCACCCTCGGCCTGGGCGCCCTCGTCTACGGCTTCACCCTCGCCGAAGCCGGCTGGGGCCGGAGCGACACGATCGGCTTCCTCGCTCTGGGCGTCGTCCTGCTCGCCGTGTTCGTCCGGATCCAGACCCGCGTCGCGGAGCCGCTGCTGCCCCTGCGCGTCCTGCTGCACCCGGTCCGCGGCGGAGCGTTCCTGGTCCAGGCCGTCGTCGGCAGCATCATGATCGGCTCGATGCTCTACCTCACGTTCCACTTCCAGATCGTGATGGGCATGAGCCCCCTCATGTCCGGTCTGGCGAACGTGTCGATGACCGCCGTCATCATGTTCCTCGTCCCGCTGGTCACCAAGATCCTCAACACCTACGGCCCCCGCCCCCTGATGATCGTCGGGCCGCTCTTCTCCGCCGCCGGCCTGTTCCACCTCGCCGGCATCACCCCCGAAGGCAGCTACCTCAACCAGGTCCTGCCCGCCTTGGTCCTGCTCGGCATCGGCCTGTCCATGCTGTTCATCCCCCTGCAGAACCTCGCCCTGACCGGCGTCGAGCCCCAGGACGCCGGCGTCGCCTCGGCCACCGTCAACTCCACCTTCCACATCGGCGGATCCATCGGCCTGGCCCTCTTCACCGTGCTCTACCACAGCACCATGGAAAGCTCCCTCCACAGCGGCAACGCGCAGTCGGCCGCCTACACCGACGGCTACTCCGCGACGTTCATCGCGTCCGCCATCGCGATGATCGCCGCCTCCCTCATCTCCGCGCTCCTCATCCGCGGCACGAAGTCGGAACTGATGCCCCAGTACGAGGAGGAAGACACCGTGGTACCGGCCGCCTGAGCACCGCCGCCCGGATCTCAGCCTGACCCGGCCTGGTCGTTACGTGGCCCCTGAGTGGCCCTTGTACGGCCTGTCTCCGGCCTCCGGCTCTCCGTGTCACCGGCGGCCGTGGTCGGCGCCTCGGCGCCTGCCACCGGTCGTCCGGTACGCGCGGAGAGCGCGGGGGTGCGAGTCCCCTGGGGGTGTGGAGAGCCGGGGTCAGGTCCAGAGCGTGGCGATGAGGATGTTGGCCACGGTCAGCCCGCCCACCGCGCCGAACAGCGGCTTCGCGGCGGCCTCGTCGTCCCGCTTCACGTACACGATGCCCAGGATCACGATCAGGACAGCCATCTTGACGCCGATCTTGATGTTGTTGAGCGTCTGGTCCTCGGCCTGGTTGAGGCCCACCAGCACCATCCCCGTGATCAGCATCGTCAGTGCGCCGTGCAGCATCGGCGGGGTGAAGCGCGCCGTGCCGGCGCTCATCGCCTTCGTCTGCGTCAGAAATCCGCCGAGCAGCGAGGCTATGCCGATGATGTGCAGGGCGACGAAGACATTGATCAGTACGTCCATGACGGGAGCGTAGCCGGGGCCGTACCACCCCTCTTCGGTGAGGCGTGGCTTACTTCCGGGATCGATCGGATCCGGCCGGAAAGGCGCACTCCGCGCGGGCGAACGTGATCACGAAACGCTCCGGAACCTTCACCTCCCGCCAATGCCTGGCATGCCGAAGCCAAGTCGTGATCCCGCGCCTTAACGTCCTGCGTACGGCCCCCTCCCCGGGCCGTACCGCGCGGCCGTACCGCACGGAATCGACGGAACCGAAGGAAACGGACCCCGCCCCCGTGGCAGCGCACCGGAACCACCGAAAACCCAGACAGCGCCTGTTCGCCGGCCAGGCCGGCCGCACCGCCGCCACGCTCGCGCTCGCCGGCGCCGCGACCGCCACCGCGGCGGGACCGGCGCACACCGAGCCCCGGCTCACCCCCGCGCAGATCAAGGCCAAGGTCGACGCGTTGTACACGCAGGCCGAGACCGCCACCGAGCAGTACAACGGCGCGAAGGTGAAGGCCGACGAGGCCCGCGCCTCGCTCACCACGCTGCGCGACGAGGCCGCCCGAAGGACGGACCGGCTCAACGCCTCGCGCGCCGAACTGGGCTCGATCGCCACCGCGCAGTACCGCAGCGGCGGCCTCGACCCCGCCGTGCAGCTCGCCCTCAGCTCCCGGCCCGAGGACTATCTTGAGCGGGCCGGTATCGCCGAGCGGGCAGGCAGCCGACAGGCCGCCGCCGTCGCCGGGATCCGCAGGGAGCTGTCGGGGATCGCCGGGCTGCGCTCCCGCGCGGACACCCAGCTCGCGGATCTCACGGCCCACCGCGCCGAGCTGGCCCTGCACAAGTCCACCGTCCAGGGGAAGCTCGCCTCCGCCCAGCGGCTCCTGGACGAGCTCACCACCGAGCAGCGCGGCCGGTACGAGGCGCAGGACGGCGGGTACGCGGACCGCGCGGACCGGGGGACGCCGCGCGGTGCGGTACGGGCGCCGAACGCACGGGCCGAGGCCGCCGTCGCCTTCGCGTACGGGGCGATCGGCAAGCCGTACGTGTGGGGCGCGACCGGCCCCGGCTCCTTCGACTGCTCGGGGCTGACGCAGGCCGCCTGGCGCGCCGCCGGGGTTGCTCTGTCCCGTACCACCTACACGCAGATCAACGCGGGCCGACGCGTCGCGCGCTCCGAACTGACCCCCGGTGACCTGGTGTTCTTCTACTCCGGCATCAGCCATGTCGGGATCTATGTGGGCGGCGGGCAGATGATCCACGCGCCGCGGCCCGGAACGGCGGTCCGGCTCGCGCCGGTCGACGAGATGCCCTTCGCGGGCGCCGCCCGCCCCGCCTGACGACCTGTGGTGCCCCGGCGTCGTGCCCCGGTCGCCGGGCTGCTGTCTCCGACGGCCCAAGCCGGGGTGCCCCGTCCTGTTCTCCGGTTCACGATGAGCAGCAGTACGCCATCGGTCGGTGAAGGGGACAGGAAAGGGGCGGTCGTGAGCCGAACCACCGCTGTCAGCGCGACGGTCCTCGTCGTCGGCGCGCTGTTCGTCCTGGCGCCCGTGGGCGTCACCCCGAAAGGCTGCGGGGATCTCTCCGGCGGCCGCCTCTGTGTCGAGGGCCCGATCGGCGGCGCGGGCGCCTTCACCACGCGGTACGTACGGACCGGGGTCGGCCCCGAGATCCCCGTACGCCTCGGGTACCAGCGCAGGGACGCCCGGATCACGGCCTTCCCCGGCTGGTTCGGCACCCGGTACACCCTCCGAGGCCGCGCCGAGCTGACCGGCGTCATCGACACCAGGCCGGGCGAGTGCATCCGCGGCGTCCTGGACCACCAGGGGCGGCTGTACGTCACCGGATGGCACTGCTCGTGAGCCACGGGCGGGCCGGGCAGAACGGGGCGGGCGCCGTCGGACTCGCCGGAGGCGGGCCGGACGGCCCAGCCGTCAGACCAGTCGGCGGGCCGTCGCCCAGCGGGTCAGTTCGTGCCGGTTGGAGAGCTGGAGCTTGCGCAGGACCGCCGAGACATGGGACTCCACGGTCTTCACCGAGATGAAGAGCTGCTTGGCGATCTCCTTGTAGGCGTATCCCCGTGCGATGAGCCGCAGCACCTCGCGCTCGCGCTGCGTGAGCCGGTCCAGGTCCTCGTCGACCGGGGGCGCGTCCGTCGACGCGAAGGCGTCCAGGACGAAGCCGGCCAGCCGGGGCGAGAAGACCGCGTCCCCCTCCTGGACCCGGAAGATCGAGTTGACCAGGTCCGTGCCGGTGATCGTCTTGGTGACATAGCCGCGGGCACCGCCCCGGATCACGCCGATGACGTCCTCGGCCGCGTCCGAGACCGAGAGTGCCAGGAAGCGCACCGGGTTCTCGGCCGCCGTCATCATGGGCGCGCAGCGGCGCAGCACCTCGACCCCGCCGCCGCCCGGCAGATGGACGTCGAGCAGGACGACCTCGGGCCGGGTCGCGGTGATCACGGTGACCGCCTGGTCGACGTCGGCCGCCTCGCCGACGACCTCGACACCGGTCTCCTCCGTACGGCCGATCTCGGCCTGGACGCCCGTACGGAACATCCGGTGGTCGTCGACGAGCACGACGCGGACACGGCGGCCGCCCCCGGCCGGGTCCCCGCTCGCCGCGGGAGTGGATTCGGCGTGTACGCCCTCGCTCATGGTCTGTGCCCCTCGCCCTTGTCGCTCCGCCGCCGTCTGCGCGGCCCTCGTACCGTACGGTCCCCTCCCGGCGACCGGTCCATCCGCCGTCAGTCGGCGCGCTCCATCTCCAGCTCGACCTCGGTGCCGCCGTCGGGCACCGCGCGCAGCCGGGCCGTGCCTCCGTTGCGCTGCATGCGGCCGATGATCGACTCGCGGACTCCCATCCGGTCGTCCGGGACGGCGTCCAGGTCGAACCCGGGGCCCCGGTCGCGGACGGAGAGGAAGACCGTACGCCCCTCGACCTCGGCGAACACCTGTACGGCGCCGCCCTCGCCACCGTACTTGGCGGCGTTGACCATCGCCTCGCGCGCGGCCTGCATCTGCGCGGACAGCTTCTCGTCGAGCGGGCAGTCGCCGACGACCACGACCTCGATCGGCACTCCGTGGTAGTCCTCCACCTCGGCCGCAGTCCGCTTCACCGCGTCGGCGAGCGTCGTGGGCTCGTCCTCCTCGTCCTTGCCCGTGCCCTCCGGCTTGTAGAGCCAGGCGCGCAGCTCGCGTTCCTGGGCGCGGGCGAGCCGGCGGACCTCGCCCCCGTCGTCCGCGTTGCGCTGGATGAGCGTCAGGGTGTGCAGGACGGAGTCGTGGACATGCGCGGCGACCTCGGCGCGCTCCTGCGCGCGGATCCGCATCAGGCGCTCCTCGGAGAGGTCCTGGGTCATCCGGACGAGCCAGGGCCCGGCGAGCAGGGCGACCCCGGCGACGACGGCGATCGCGCCCGTCAGCACATTGCCGAACTGGGCCGCCGCGCCACGGACCACCATGAAGACGGCGAGGCCGAGGCCGACCAGGGCGACGCCGGAGAGGCCGCGGGCGAGCTGGAATATCCGGTGGCGGCGGCCGATCTCGGTCCAGCGGGCGCGCCGCGCGTTGTCCGCCTGGCGCCAGACGAGGACGACGCCGACGCCGATCAGCAGCATCGGCCAGATGTAGCGGTCGGCGTGGCTGCGGCCCAGGCTGACGTTGCCTATGAAGGTGGCCGCGCTGACGACCAGCGCGAGCAGGGCGAAGAGCTGTCCCTTGTCGGGCTTGCGCAGCCGGCGCCTGCCGTCCGGGCTGGTCTCGAAGAGCGGTCGTGACGCGACGGCTGTGCCGCCGACGCCGAGCGGGACGACGATCCAGAACACGGCGTAGAGCAGGGCGCCCAGCCCCTGCGAGAAGAAGAAGACGAGGAAGACGAGCCGGACCCAGGCCACCGGCAGTCCGAGATGGCCGGCGAGGCCGCGTGCGACGCCGCCGAGCATCCGGCCGTCCGCGCTGCGGTACAGCTTGCGTGGCGGCTGCTCCTCGGGCCCTGGGGCGCGGGAGTGCGGCGACGCGGCGGTGCGAGGCGGGGCGGCTGGCATGCACCGATCGTCACACGGCGGGGCGTGGCGGGGCATCAGGGTCGTACCCCTGACGTGACCCTGATCCGGCCCCGGGCGTCCCCGGGGGCCAATATCAGGGTCAGACCGGGGTCGTCGCCGGTGGAGACCGGCCCGGTGCGCCGTCACCATGGACGTATGACCCAGCCGCCGATTCAGCCGCCGTCCTCGCCGACCGCGCCGACCGCCGCGTCGCCCCCGTCGTCGGGCGCCACGGCGGTCGGGGACGCGCCCGCGCATTTGCAGCGCAGCCCTCGGCAGAAGGTCTTCGCGGGGGTGTGCGGCGGGCTCGGTCGGTACTGCGACGTCGACCCCGTCATCTTCCGGATCGTGCTCGGTGTGCTCGCGGCCACCGGCGGGCTCGGGCTGATCTTCTACGGCTTCGCCTGGCTCCTGATTCCGCTGGAGGGCGAGGAGGAGAACGAGGCGCGCAGGCTGCTGTCGGGGCGGGTGGACGGCGCGTCGCTGATCGCCGTGCTGCTCGCGCTGGCGGGGTGCGGCCTGTTCCTGTCGATGCTGGACAACGGGGAGACGCTGACCTTCGCCGGGATCCTGTCGATCACGGTCGCGGGGGCCGCGGTCTGGTCGCAGCGACGGCGGGGCACCTTGCCGGACGGCGGACCGCTCGATCCGGCGACGGCGCACGTGGTGGCGGACGCTCCTCCGGAGACGAAGGCGCCGCCGACGCCCGGCGCCCCGTCCTGGTGGCGGGATCCGATCGTGAAGGACGGCACCACGGGCCCGGTGGGCGCGGACTATCTGTGGGGCCCGGAGGGCGCGCAGGTGGAGGCGCGGCCCTGGGGCTGGCACAAGGGTGGGAAGGACAGGGCCTGCAGGGACCGGGCCGCGTCACGAATACGGGAGCCCCGCCCCCGGGGCCCGCGTGGGATCGCCGGGGTCGTCCTCCTGCTGGCGCTGCTGGCGGGCGGGCTCGGTACGGGGCTGTCCTGGGAGAGCCGACCGCTGGGTACGAGTCTGGAGATCGGGCTGGCCGCCGCGCTCGCGGTGTTCGGTCTCGGCATCGCGGTCAGCAGCTTCCTGGGCCGTACGGGGGTGGGCACGATCTTTCTGACGGTGGTCACGGCCGGGCTGCTCGCCGGGAGCGCCGCCCTGCCGGAGAACATCACGACGGAGTGGCAGCGCCAGGAGTGGACGCCGGCGTCGGTGGCCGCCGTGGAGCCGCGCTACGAGCTGGGGTCGGGCACAGGCACGCTCGATCTGAGCGGGCTGTCCATTCCGGAGGGGCGGACGGTCAGTTCGTCGGCCGAGGTGGGTGCGGGGCAACTCAAGGTCGTCGTACCGAAGGGAGTGACGGTGGAGGTGACGGCGAAGGCCGGTCTCGGGGACATCCGGCTTCCCGATGAGCCGCCGAACGATGTGGACGTCTCGCCGAACCAGGTGCGGGGGCTCACCCTGGCGCCGTCCACGGGCAGCGCCCCGGCGGGGACGTTGCGGCTGAGTCTCGAAGTCGGGCTCGGACAGGTGGAGGTGACCCGTGCTGCTGCATGAGTTCCGGCCGGGCCGGCTGATCGTGGGGCTGACGGCGCTGACGGCGTCCACCGCGTACGCGGGCGACGCGGCGGACGCCTGGCACGCGCCATGGTTCACGGCGTTCCCCGTGGTGTTCTGGGGGTTGTTCCTCGCGGCCGTGGTGACCTGGTGCCACTACCGCATTCGTCGGCGGCGGTCGGCGAGGACGGCGTCCAGGGAGAACGAGGGCGCCCCGGCGAGCACGAGCGGCAGCCAGGCCATGAGATAGGGGAGGTCGTTGCCGTAGTAGTACGGCGTGGCCTGCCAGCTCACGGTGAGCCAGAGGCTGAGCGAGATCAGGGCGCCGCCGAGCGCGGCGATCCGGGTGAGGAGGCCGAAGAGGGCGCCGAGGCCGACGGCGAGTTCACCGAGGGCGATGGCGTATCCGAAACCGGCGGGGCTCTTGAGGGCCAGGTCGACGAGGGCGGGGAGCGCGGAGCTGTCGCGGACGCTGCGCATCATCTCGCCGACGGAGCCGCTGCCGGTGGCCGAGAAGAAGCCGTTCTGAGTCAGTTTGTCGATCCCCGCGTAGAGGAAGGTGACGCCGAGAAATATCCTCAGCGGCAGGAGTGCGTGGCGGGTGGCGCTCTCCCGCAGGCCGGGGCGCTCGCCGCCGAGCCCTCCGTAACCGTCCATCCGGTAGCCGTGTGTCATCGCCGGGTCCACCTCTCCCTGTTCCGCACCGCCGACGCGAGGGCTGCTGCCTCCGCGTGCCCTGTCCCTGCATACGCAGTGAACACATCCGGCGCTCAGTGAACCAGCCGTTCGACCGGGCGGAACGGGTCCCTTCGGAAAAGATGGGAAAACTCTCTGTCAGAACAGGAGCAACAATCGGCCGAATTCGCTCAGTCCATGACTTCGATGATCACGCGGTTGGTTTCGATCCCCGCCGCGGTGACGACCTGGACCTCCACGGCTCCGGGCTCCACCTCCACCGGTACGGACACGGTGAGTGAGGTGTCCGCCGGGTTGGCGAACCCGCCGGGGACGGGCACCAGAGGCACATGGACATGGACCGCACCGATCCGGACGACCATCCGGGCCAGCCGGTCGGGGGTGCCGGCGCCCGGCGGGACGAATCCGGCGCCGCGGATCTCGATGTCGTCGCCGGTCCGGATGGGGGCGTCGAGGTCGCCCGCCTCCCTGGCCCGTACGACGGACAGCACGACGGGGCGCCCGCCCTCCGCGTACTTCCCGGCGAAGTAGGTGGCGGCGGAGACTCCGACGAGCAGAGCCAGCGCCCAGGGCAGATCGGGCAGTTGCTCGGGGCGCCGGGCGAGCCGTACGGCGGCGAAGACGACGGCGACGGCGTTCACCAGCGTGTACTGGACATCGGTGAAGCTGCCGCGCCCGCCGTCGTCGCAGAGCAGATCGGCGAGCCGGGGCCGGTCGGCGCGCACCTTCTGGAGCCGCTGGCCCAGGACCCGTACGGACACCACACGGCGGACGACGACGGCGATGGCGCACACAGCGGCGAGGACGCTCACGAGGCCGGCGCCCCTGGCCAGTTCGAGACCGGCGATCAGCTCGTCGCGGTGGTCCGGCCCGGAGGCTCCGGCGAGCTGAAGGGCGAGAACGAGTACGGCGAAGACGACGAGCAGCACCCAGGTGGAGGCCACGGTCCGTGAGGTGGAGAGCCGGTTGTCCTCACCGATCAGCGGCGCGAGCAGCCCGCCGCGGGCGCGGTGCAGCCAGGCGGACGCGGTCAGCAGTCCGGCACAGATGAGGGCGGCGAGCAGTCCGGCCGTCCGCGCGAGGGTCCAGCCGGCGCCGATCGCGGTCACCGTCTGGGCCAGCAGGAGCAGGACGACACCGCCCCACACGGCGAACAGCGTGTGCCGCCAAACGGTGTGCAGCCAGGCGTTTCCCGCCTCGCGGCTGCGGTCCGCCACGGCGCGGGCGGACTGGGTGAGTTCGTCGGAGACCCACTGCCGGGAGGCGCCCACGGAGTGCGCGACGGCGGCGGGCAGCCCTTGTCCGGCGGCCAGTTCGTCGCGCTTCGCCAGGAACGCGGCCACGGCCCGCCGATGCCCTTCCCGAGCCCCGTGCGGACAGTCCCCACACGCACAGCCACCGCCGTGCGCACCCTGCCGCACCTCTTGCACCGCCACGCCGATTGCCGCCTTCCCCGCCCCGAGCTCCGCCCCAGTGAACTTCCTTACATCGCAGGGAAATTGTCCCGCACGAAGGGAGGGATACGCGGAGTTTGCCGGGCCGGTGCGGGTGACAACATCGTTACGGTGTTGACCCGTGAGGCTCAGTCCTCGACAGAGCGACGCCTGTTGATCGCGGTCAGGTCGATCGTGATCGGGAACGGCTCCTCAAGCAGCGTACCCAGGTGGAACGACAACGCCGCCGCCCAAACGAATGAGCGACGGCGTCGGCGTTGACCTGCGGGAGTTCCGGACCGGGGTCCCGGTCCTGGATGCCGGGTCCCTGATCACGGGCCCGGGGGGACTACTCCCATTCGATGGTGCCCGGGGGCTTGCTCGTCACATCGAGGACCACCCGGTTGACGTCACGGACCTCGTTGGTGATGCGGGTGGAGATCTTCGCCAGTACGTCGTACGGCATCCGCGTCCAGTCCGCGGTCATCGCGTCCTCCGAGGAGACCGGCCGCAGCACGATCGGGTGGCCGTAGGTCCGGCCGTCGCCCTGGACGCCCACGGACCGTACGTCGGCGAGGAGCACCACCGGGCACTGCCAGATGTCGCGGTCCAGGCCCGCCGCCGTCAGCTCCTCGCGGGCGATCGCGTCCGCGTCGCGCAGCAGGTCGAGTCGGTCGCGCGTGACCTCGCCGATGATGCGGATGCCCAGGCCGGGGCCCGGGAACGGCTGGCGCTGGACGATCTCGTCCGGCAGGCCGAGCTGCTGGCCGACCATCCGGACCTCGTCCTTGAACAGCTTGCGCAGCGGCTCGATGAGCTGGAACTCGATGTCGTCGGGGAGCCCGCCGACGTTGTGGTGCGACTTGATGTTGGCGGTGCCGGTGCCGCCGCCGGATTCCACGACGTCCGGGTAGAGCGTGCCCTGTACGAGGAACGCGACGTCCTCGCCCTCCGCGCCCGCCTCCGCGACGATCTCCGCCTGGGCCTGCTCGAAGACCCGGATGAACTCCCGGCCGATGATCTTCCGCTTCTGCTCGGGGTCGGAGACCCCGGCCAGCGCGGTGAGGAAGCGCTCCTCCGCGTCGACCACCCGGAGCTGTACGCCCGTCGCGGCGACGAAGTCCTTCTCGACCTGCTCGGTCTCGCCCTTGCGCATCAGACCGTGGTCGACGTACACGCAGGTGAGCTGCGACCCGATGGCCTTCTGCACCAGCGCGGCGGCCACGGCCGAGTCCACGCCGCCGGACAGCCCGCAGATGGCGCGCTTGGTGCCGACCTGCTCGCGGATGAGGGCGACCTGCTCGTCCACCACGTTGGCGGTGGTCCAGGCCGGCTCGATGCCCGCGCCCCGGTAGAGGAAGTGCTCCAGGACCTGCTGCCCGTAGGTGGAGTGCATCACCTCGGGGTGGTGCTGGACCCCGTACAGCTTCTTCTCGTCGTTCTCGAACGCGGCGACCGGCACGACATCCGTGGACGCGGTGACGGTGAACCCCTCGGGCGCGGCCGAGCAGGCGTCGCCGTGCGACATCCAGACGGACTGGTCGGCCGGGGTACCCGCGAAGAGGGTGGAGTCGGTACGGGAGACGCTCAGGGCGGTACGGCCGTACTCACGCGCGCCCGTGTTGTCGACGGTCCCGCCGAGCGTCTTCGCCATGAGCTGGAAGCCGTAGCACATGCCGAAGACGGGGACACCGGCTTCGAAGAGCGCGCTGTCGACGCTCGGCGCGTTCTCGGCGTACACGGAGGACGGGCCGCCGGAGAGAATGATCGCCTTGGGGTTCTTGGCCAGCATCTCGGCCACGGGCATCGTGGACGGGACGATCTCGCTGTAGACCCGGGCCTCGCGGACGCGGCGGGCGATGAGCTGGGCATACTGCGCGCCGAAGTCGACGACGAGTACGACGTCGGGGGCGGCGGGGGGTGCTGCTGGCACGGGGCGGCCTTCCGGCGGAGGTGTGACGAAAGCTCGATGCTGTGTTCCCGATTCTAACGGGGGGTGGTGGGGGGTCGGGGACGGATCGTCCCCGGATCCGGGGCGGGCAGCCCCGGACCAGGGCGGTCGGCCCCGGATCGGGGACGAGCGGCACCGGGTCGAGGACGCGTGGCCCCGGCCTCGTCTCACCATCCGGCCCCGCTTTGCCGCCCGCCGGGGCACCGGGTCCATACTGTGCGCATGCGGAAGCAGCTCACCTTCGTCTTTACCTATGGCACCGGCCCGTCCGGCTGCCATGGTCGTGCTGCTTGAGCTGACAAGCGACTTCCCAGGCGCCCCGGGCCGACAAGGCCCGGGGCGCCTGTCGCGTTCGGGGCCTTATGGCTCAAGCCCCCGAACCGACAAGGACCCGCCATGACATCCACGACATCCATGACGTCCGGCACGACCGCCGCCCCGAGCCCCACCGTCACCGCCCCGGACCGGACCACCACGGTCCCGGCCGTCCCCCACGAGAACACCGGCGCCCGTACCACCGAGGCCGCCTCGCTCATCGGCGGCGCGCGCGAACGCATCAACGCGCTGGACGACCGCATCATCGGCCTCGTGCAGGAGCGGTTGGCGGTCTCGGCCGTGATCCAGGACGCCCGGATCACCTCAGGGGGCCGCCGCGTCAATCTCTCCCGGGAGATGGAGATCCTCGGCCGCTACCGGGACGCCCTCGGCAAACCGGGTACGGCGCTGGCGATGACGCTGCTGGAACTGAGCCGGGGCCGCGTCTGACCCGGCGCCCCTCCGGTCGGCGCCCGGGGCGTATCTGCGTTCGGGCACCGCTCTCACCCGTACGGCGCGTGACCGCCCCCGGCGCTCTTCGTTGGGCCGTACGGGCACGCAGCGCACTTCATCGCAGTCGGGAGAAGGACCGCGTGGCTCCGCCGGGGCGTGCGACGTGTACGTCGTGGGACCTCGTCCCGGCGCCCGTGACCGGACGGCAGGGGACAGCCGCACGGTCACCAGAGGAACGGCCGGTTCCGGGGACGCCCGGAACCGGCCGCCGTACGAGGCGAGCCGCACGAGAGCCGCACGAGGCGAGCCGTACAGACCAAACCGCGCGGAAGAAGCCGCGCAGGACGTGACGGGTGCGACGGGCGTGCCAGGCGTGACGCAGGACACATAAAGATTCTGTGAAGATCGCTGCAACCATTGCGCCGGGTCACAGGTCTTGCATGCGAAACCAACGGCCTCACCCGTGACCCCACATCATGCGAGAGGGCTCCACGACTCCGCACCGCGTCCCACCGGTGCGCCGAACTTCGCTGAGGTCTTTCATGAAGCTCCGCCGCGCCATGGCCGTCGCCGCCGCGACCGCCGTCATCGCACCCGCCGCGTTCCTCGCGGCTCCTGCCGCGTTCGCGACCGAAGGCGACACCGTCACCCCGCAGACCTCGTCCGAGGCGCCCTCGCCCGACGCCAGCGAGACCACCGAGGTCGTGACGCCGCCCGCCGACCCGTCGACGCCCACCAGCGAGGCCCCGGAGCCGACGGAGTCGGTGGCCACGAAGCCCGGTGTGCCCACGGCGAGCGCCCCCGAGTCCGGGACGCCCTCGACCAGCACCTCGCCGAGCGCGAGCGCGAGCACGTCGGCCGAGCCCACCGCCGCCCCGACCACCGAGGCCCCCGGCGGCCCGGTCGAGTGCGCCGAGGACGGCGAGGTCGCCTTCGACGAGAACCTGCAGACCAGCCTGGCCGGGCTGCCGCAGCGGATCGTCGCGGGCAGCGGCTTCCACGGGTTCAAGCTCAACGTCTCGAACAAGGGCAAGAACACCTACAAGCGCGTCGACCTCGGTGTCTTCGCGGGCCAGATCAACGAGAAGACCTGGGAGGACGACTCCAGCCACCTGACGCTCCAGTACAAGGACCCGGCGTCGGGCACGTGGACGGACATCTCTCTGGACGGGAACGACGAGGGCGCCGGCTACCTCGGTTACACCGATGTCCGGTCGAAGGAGACGTTCTCCATCGACCTGCGGCTGAGCGTGGACAAGTCCGCCCCGGCCGGTCTTGGCTACGCCATCAGCATCGGCCTCTACGCCGACGACGAGGGCAACTGCGTCTTCGCGGACGACGACGCGTTCTACCAGTTCGACATCGTCGCCGCCGGTTCGGACGCGGGCGACCCCGGCGAGGCCAAGCCGCAGACCGGTGGCAAGAAGCCGATCCCGGCGAAGCCGGCCGGCAACACCGAGATCAAGCCGGTGGGCCACCTCGCGGAGACCGGTTCCTCCTCGATGGTTCCCGTCATCGGCATGGCGGGCGGGATCGCCATCGTCGCCGGTGCCGGTGTGATGTTCGCGATGAAGCGCCGTCGCAGTGGCGACGCCGCCGCGTAACACCCGCGGGTAGGACGAACCGCTGAAGCTGGAGAGGCGCTGCACTCGGAGGGGGGTGCAGCGCCTCTCCGCGTCCGCCGCCGACCGGTGTCCCGCGAGCCGGCATCGGCTCAGGACCGACGTCGGCTCGGGACCGGCATCGGCTCAGGACCGACGTCTGCGGCAGACCGACGTCCGCCACGCACCGACGCCCCGCCCCAGACCGACACCCCGCCGCGGACCGGTGTCAGGTCGCCGTTCCGCGCCGGACCGACGGCATTCCCAGGAACGGCAGCTTCAGCTCGCCGAACGCCCCTTCCGGGACCACCGGCGACCGTGGCTCCACGGGCGCCAGCCGCACGTACCCCGTCCCCTCGCCCCCCTCGATGCCCGCACCCGGCTCCGTGGCCTGGTCCGGGCGCGGGTCCCGCTCGCCCTTGTTGGGCCAGAAGGACATCGCGCGCTCCGCCTGCGCCGTGATCGTCAGGGACGGGTTCACGCCCAGGTTGGCCGAGACCGCCGAGCCGTCGACCACCGAGATCCCGGGGTGCCCGTAGAGCCGGTGGTACGGGTCGATCACGCCCTCCCGCGCCGAGGCGCCGATGACGCATCCGCCCAGGAAGTGCGCGGTCAGCGGCGTGCCCATGAGCTCGCCCACGTTGCTGCCCGGGAAGCCGTTGATCTCCTCGGCCAAGAGGGTCGCGGCGCGCGTCGCCTCGGGTATCTGCTTCGGGTTGGGGGCGCCGTGGCCCTGGCGGGCGGTGAGCAGGCCCTTGCCCACCCCGTCGGCCTTGCGGTACGTGGTGAGGGAGTTGTCCAGCGACTGCATGACCAGTCCGATGATCGTCCGTTCCGACCATTTGCGGTACCAGAGCGAGCGGAGCAGCAGCACCGGGTGGCGCACGGCGTTCCCGAGCCAGCCCCGTACGCGGTGGTCGCCGTACGGCACCTGGAGCACACAGAGCGCGCCCATCGCGTTGGAGCCCTTCCCGTAGCGCACGGGCTCGACGTGGGTGGTGGCGTTCGGGTGGATGGAGGACGTGATGGCGACGCCCCGGGTGAAGTCCGCCTTGGGTGCGCCGTGGCGTGCGCGGTAGCGCCGGTCCAGGGTCCGCGCGCCCACCAGCGCCTCGGAGTTGGTACGGGTGAGCTCGCCCAGCCGCGGTGAGAGACGCGGCAGCAGTCCCCGGTCGCGCATCGTGTGCAGCAGGGTCTGGGTGCCGTAGGTGCCGGCGGCGATCACGACGTGACGGGCGCGGAGCACTTTCCCGGGGCCACCAGTACCACCTTTTGTACGACCCTTGCGCCGTTGGTCCGTCGGCACGGTGGTGACGCGGAGGCCGCCCTTCCCGTCCTCCGTGACAGCGGTCACCGAGGTCATGGGGTGAATGGTCGCTCCGGCCCGCTCCGCCAGGTACAGGTAGTTCTCGGTGAGGGTGTTCTTCGCGCCGTGCCGGCAGCCCGTCATGCACTCGCCGCACTCGGTGCAGGCACGCCGCGCCGGTCCCGTACCGCCGAAGTACGGGTCATCGACCGTCGCCCCGGGCCGCGCGGCGGCCGTGCCGGCATCGCCCCCGGCGTCCCGGCCGTCCCCGAAGAAGACCCCGACGGGGGCGAGGTGGAAGCTGTCGCCCACGCCCATCGCCTCGGCGGCCGCCTTGAGGTGGACGTCCGAGGGGGTCGTCGTCGGATTGAGCCGGACGCCGAGCATGCGCCGCGCCTGGTCGTAGTACGGCTTCAGCTCCTGTTCCCAGTCGGTGATGGCCGCCCACTGCGGGTCCTCGAAGAAGGCGGCCGGCGGCACGTAGAGCGTGTTGGCGTAGTTGAGCGAGCCGCCGCCGACCCCGGCGCCCGCCAGCACCATCACGTTGCCGAGCAGATGGACGCGCTGGATGCCGTAAAGACCGAGGGCCGGGGCCCAGAGATAGTTCCTGACGTCCCAGGAGTTCTTGGGGAGCGTCTCACGGGTGAAACGCCGGCCCGCCTCCAGGATCCCGACCCGGTATCCCTTCTCGGTCAGCCGCAGCGCGGAGACCGAACCGCCGAAACCGGAGCCGACCACGATCACGTCGTAGTCGTACCCGGAATCCTCGTCGGCGCCGTACCCGGAGCCCTCGTCGACGGCGTACGGGGAGTCCCTGTCCGCGCCGTACTCGTCTTCGTGGTCGTCCGTCTGTGACATCGGCTCTCCTCGTTGAGAACTCGCGCGGCCATGGACTACCGCAGCCGCAACGCCTTCATGACCCGCAGACTCCCGCTCATGAAGGCCGCGTACTTCTCGTCGGCCATCCCGAGGAACGGCGCCATCGGCATGATCCGCTGCTCGGCCACCGTCTGGGCCTCGGTGTACTTGAGGATGCCCTCGGAGCCATGCCGCCGGCCGAGGCCGGATTCCTTCATTCCGCCCATCGGTGACTGGGCACTGCCGTACGCCGACGCGTACCCCTCGTTGATGTTGACGGTGCCCGTGAGCAGCCGCGCCGCGATCGCGTGACCGCGCCGGGAGTCCCGTGTCCAGACGCTCGCGTTGAGGCCGTACGGCGTGTCGTTGGCGCGGTCGACGACGTCGTCCTCGTCGCTGAAGCGGTAGAGGGAGACGACCGGGCCGAAGGTCTCCTCCGCGCACACCGCCATCGGCGCCTCGACGCCTTCGAGGATGGTCGGCTCGTGGAAGAACGGCCCGAGGTCGGGGCGCGCGACGCCGCCCGCGACGACCGTGGCGCCCTTGGCGACGGCCTCCTCGACATGGCGGACGGTGGCCGCCAACTGCCGCTCCCCCACGAGGGACCCCATGTCGGCGCCGTACGCGAGCGCACTGCCGAGCCGCATCGCCCTCGTACGGGCGGCGAACCGTTCCACGAACGCGTCGGCCACCGACTCGTGCACGTACAGCCGCTCGATGGAGATGCAGAGCTGGCCCGCCGACGAGAAGCAGGCGCGCACCGCGCCCGCCGCGGCCTTCTCGACGTCCGCGTCGGCCAGCACCAGCATGGCGTTCTTGCCGCCCAGTTCGAGGGAGACGCCGACGAGCCGGTCCGCCGCGCCCCTGGCCACCTCGCGGCCGGTCCTGGTCGAGCCGGTGAACGAGACGTAGTCCGCGTGCCGGACCACCTCGGGGCCGACGACGGGCCCCTCCCCGAGGACGACCTGGAAGACCTCGGCGGGCAGCCCCGCCTCGACCAGCAGGTCACGGGCCCACAGCGCGGTGAGCGCGGTCTCCGTGTCGGGCTTCATGACGACGGCGTTCCCGGCGACGAACGCGGGCAGCGCGTCACCGACGGACAGCTCCAGCGGATAGTTCCACGGCGCGATCTGGCCGACGACCCCGCGCGGCCGGCGCGCCTCGCTGACCTTGGTCAGCACCGGTACGGCGCCGGTGTGACGCCTCGTGTGCAGGTACGAAGCGGCCTTGCGCCCGTAGTGGCGGGCGGCCACGGCGACCGCCTGGACCTCCTCGTGTGCGTGCAGCCTGGCCTTGCCGGTCTCCAGTTGGATCAGGTCGAGCACCTCGGCCTGGCGCTCCAGGACGAGATCGTGGAAGCGGAGCAGCACGGCCGCCCGCTGCCGTACGGGGAGGGCGGCCCAGACCGGCTGGGCGGCGCGGGCCCGCTCGTAGGCGGCTGCCACGTCCTCGGGGGTGGACTCGGGCAGGTCTGCCAGCTTCTCCCCGGTGAACGGGGTGTGGTTGGCGGTACGGCCGGAGCCGACGACGCCGCGCGTGAGCTGGGCGACCACCTCGGGGGTGACCACGTCGGCCGCCGTGCGCACGCCGGCCGGGGTGGGGGCCACGGGGTTGGTGCGGGGGCCGGCGGGGGCGGAGGTGGGGGTGGAGACCTGCGAGTCCGTCATGAAACCGAGCGTATTCCGTGGGCGAGACTTTGAATACCCGGCAGTAACAGCCAATCGGCGCACGGGATCCGGTACGGGTCTCCGGGGAGGTACGAAGGAGTCGAGCGCTGCGTCGAGCAGGCCGTACGGGCCGGGCTCAGCCCCCGGATTCGGCGGAATCGGTGGACCCGGTGGAATCGGTGGATCCGGCGGGCGGCTCCTGCCAGCTCCGCAGTACGGCGTCGAACTGCTTGCGCGTCTCCGCCCAGTCCTCCTCAGGACCCGACATGTAGATGGCGTACTCCGTGCCGCTGTCGTCCGAGTAGTAGATCTGGTCGATGGCGTGCCGCTTCCCCGGATGGGCGCCCTTCTCCGTCCAGGTGAACTCCCATATCGCGGCCTTCTCCTTGTCCCGGTACCGGTTGGCCTCCAGCCTGATCACGTTGTACTCCAGCCGCTGCCGCAGGCCCTCCTGCATGCTCTCCATATGCTGGGCCGGGGTTTCGAAGTCCGGCGTGGAGACGCTGATCCGCAGCAGGTGCAGCCCGCCGTCCGGGCTGTAGTCGATCTGCTCACTGTCCGTCACCCGTGACCAGTCGTCGGGCAGGTTGACGCTGAAGCCCTCCGGCGCCTTGACGCGCTTCCACCCCTCGCCGGCCGAACCGCCGGTGGAACCGCTGGTGACGGAACCGTCGACGGGTTCGTCACCGCCGTCGGACGGCCCGGCCGAGGTGTTCGTTCCCGCCGAGTCGCCCGGTTTGCCGTTCGCGGTGTCCGGGGAATTGTCCGAGAACCTCAGGGCGAGGAAGCCGGCGCCACCGCCGAGGACGGCCGCCGCCACGACGGCCACCACCGCCGTACGCCAACGGCCGCGACGGCCCTGACCGCCGCCGGCCGGTAGCGGCGGCGCTGCGGACGTCCACTCCGGTACGGGCGCGGGTACGGGCGCGGCGGCGGGCAGCGGCGCGGCCCGGGTCACGTGCCCCGTACCGAGGCCGCCGGAGCCGCCGGAGCGCGTGCCGTGGGCGCCGGGCACGCCGGGCGCCTCCCGCCCGGCGTGCGCCTCCCGCCCGCCGTGCGCACCGCTGTCCACGGCGCGGGTCCCGACGTACGTCGTCGCCTCGCTCCGCGCGTCCGGTGCGTCCGGCGCGTCGGCGACACCCGGACTCCGGCCCTCCGCAACCTCGCGGAGCAGCCGCGCGCACGCGTCCACGTCCGGCCGTTCCGCCGGGTCCTTGCGGAGCAGCGCGGCGATGACGGGGCCGAGAGGGCCCGCCTGGTCGGGGTGGGCCGGCTCGTCCGTGACGACGGCCTGCATCGTGGACAGCGGTGTGCCGCGGCGGAACGGTGAGGTCCCCTGCACGGCCGTGTAGAGCGTGACACCCAGTGACCAGAGGTCGGAGGCGGGGCCGGGGTCCTTGCCGCGTACCCGCTCGGGAGCCAGATAGTCGATGGAGCCGACCAGTTCGCCCGTTCTGGTGATCGTCGAGTCGCCTTCGATGGCCGCTATGCCGAAGTCGGTGAGGAGGACGCCGCCGTCCCGGGCGAGGAGGACGTTGCCCGGCTTCACATCGCGGTGCAGCACGCCGGCCGCGTGCGCGGCGCGCAGCGCGTCGAGGACCGCGAGGCCGGTCCTGGCCACCTCGCGGGGGCCGAGCCGGCCGGACTCCTTCACGGCGTCGGCGAGGGAGGGGCCGTCGACGTACTGCATGACGATCCACGGCCGGTCGTCGTGGTCGAGGACGTCGTGGACGGTGACGACGGCGGGGTGGCTGATCCGGGCGGCGGCGCGCGCCTCCTTCTGCGTGCGCTGGTGCAGTACGGCCCGGTCCGCCTCGGAGGCGTAACGTCCCGCGGTCAGCTCCTTGATGGCGACCGTGCGGTGGAGGACTTCGTCGTGCGCGCGCCATACCTTGCCCATGCCGCCGCGGCCGATGGCCTCGCCCAGGCGGTACCGCCCGGCGAGCACCGGTCCGGTACCGACGCCCTGACCGGGCGTCCCGGACGCGGCCGTCCCGGTCCCGGCCGTTCCCGTAGCCGCGCCGGCGCCTGTGCTCGCGCCCGTACTCTGCGAATGCTCCACGTCCCAGCCCCGTTCCTTGGGATCACAGGGTACGGAGGGAACACGGTGACGGGAAACCTCGGGTCGTCTCAGCCGGTGACGCGGTAGGCCCCGGTGGCCTGTTGATAGATCTCGGACACCTTGTCCCGCTGGTCGTCCGGCCCGATGGCCTGCACGATGTGGTACCTGCCTTCGATGATCATCGCGAGGTTCCGTACGTAGACCTGGCGTCCGCTGCTGTCCTGCCAGGTGTACTGACCCTCCGCCATGGCCTGGCGTCCCACGTCGATCCGGCGCAGTCCGGTGGCACTGGACCAGGAGGAGTCGCGGAACGGCTGGAGCTCCCGCTCCTTGTCGCGCTGATAGGCCAGCGGATCGTCGCCGTTGTCCGCCACGCTGTCCCGGCCGGGTACCACGATCAGTGTGAAGTCACCTCCGACGTAACGGACTTGCCCGCTGTCGTTGATGGGGCGCCGCTGCCAGTCCTTGTCGACCGCCGTGCGGAACCCCTCCGTGTCCTCCCGCAGCGCGTACCCGTCGGCGAGATCGGCCGCGGGCCCGGAGGTCTGGGGTGCGGACGTGTTGGGCTTCTCGTCCGGGCTGTTGGAGGCGGGATCGCCCGTCGGGGACCGGGGCGCCGACGACACGGTCGGGGACGCCTCGCCGACGCGCTGCCCCTTCTGCTCGGTGGTGCCGGACTTCGGCAGGAACATCACGGCGTACCCGATGGCCAGCAGGAGGAGAAGCAGGATCAGCAACAGCAGGTTGCGGCCCAGGGAACGGGGGCCGCGCCCCTTGTCGTCGCGGTCCTCGCGATCGTCCCACCGGCCGCCCGACGCGCCGCCCGCCCTGCCGCCCGACCGGGCCGGGCGGTCGTCCAACCGGTCGTCCACCCCACTGTCCAGGCGGTCGTCGAGGCGGTCCTGGCGATGGAACATCGCCTCGGTCTCGGGCCGCAGGGGCGCTTCGTACTCCTCGTACCGGCGCGGCTCCTCCACACCGGTCCTGGCGGAGCTCCCGGCCTTCCCGGCCCTCCCCGCCTTCTCCTTGCGCTCGTTGCCCTTCTTCTGACGGTGCCGTCCGTGGCCCAGGTCCCGGCGCCGTCGCCTGCGGACCAGCTCGCCCCGGCGCCGCTTTATCGGCAGCCGCGTGGCGTCCTCGGACAGCAGCGGTACGACGTCCAGACCGGCCTCGGGCTCGGGCGCCGACCGCACGAGCGAACGCAGCCAGCCGCGCAGCTCCTCGAAGTCCGGCCGTTCGGTCGGGTCCTGACGCAGCAGCGACTCGACGACCGGCCGCAGCGGGCCGCACTCCTCGGCGAACGCGGGCGGCTCGGCGCAGACGAGCTGCACCAGCTCTATGGCGCTCTCCTCCGGGTACGGGGCATGCCCCTGCACCGCGCGGTAGAGCAGCGCGCCCAGCGCCCACAGGTCGGTGGCGGGGCCGATGGGCGGCGCGAGCTGCCAGTTGTCGTGTACGGGGCCTGCCTGCTCGGGTGACCAGCGCTCCGTGACCGCGCCGACGACGGCGATCCGGGCCTGCCGGGCGCGCTCGGCGGCGAGGGGGGTGGCCGGGCCGCGGTAGGCGGGCGAGGCGCTGCCCGCCATGACCTCGTCCCAACGGCCGCCGTTGCCGCCCGCGACGGCGGGGAGCTGGAGCGACTGCCCCCGCGCGCCGGTGTGCGAGGCGTCATGGGCGCCGACGCTCTGCCGGCCGACCCTGCCGTCGTCCCTGCCACCGGCTCCGGAACCGGGGCCTCCGTACGGGGCATCACCGCCGCCCCGGGCCATGACCAGGTCGGTGCCCGGCCGTTGGTCCGCGTCGCGGTGCACGGGGATGCCGGAGGTGGTGCCGCCTCCGAAGGAACCGGCGGAGTCCGGGCCGTACGGCCGGCCGTACGCCCCTGAGCCGCTGCCGGGGAGACCGCCGCCCCCGGCGGGCACGGACCCCGAGGCGTCGTTCCAGGGCGCCGGGCCGTCGCGCCAGGTCCCGGCGAGCTGGGGGCGGTAGGGGGTGGGCGGCTCGTCGTCCTCGTCCGCGTCGGCGTCACCGTCCGGGTCGGCGTCCGAGAAGCCGCGCGGCTGGGCCCACCAGTCCGGGTCGGGGCGGGAGTCACGCGGCGTCTCACGCGGCCCGTTCCCCGTACCGCTGCCCGCCGTCCCCGGCCCGGTGCTCCTGCCCACGTCGCTGGTACCGGTACCGGTACCGGCGCCCGGCTCGGGGAGCGGGGGTACCGCGGTCCTGCCGGAGCTCGGGTCCTCGCCGGCCTGTGCGGCGGCGCGGGCGCCCGCGCGGTACGCGGCGATGGCGCCGGCGCGCGCGGCCCGGATGTCTCCCGAGGCGTTCCCGCTCGGCAGCGCGGGCCGGCCGTCGAACGGGGCGGGCACTCCCGGGGTGGCGCCCTGTGGCCGGGGGAAGGCGCCTGACGTACCGGACGACGTGCCGTCCCCGTACGGGTTCTCCGGGCGGGCGCGCTCCAGCTCGGCGTGGCCGGAGGTTCCTGGCACGCCCGCCGTCGGGCCCGGGTCGTACGCCGCTCCCTGGCGCAGAGCTCCGGGCACTCCCCCGGTCGGGGCGAACCCCTCGGGCAGTCCCGGCTGCCCCTGGGGCCCCGACCGCTGTGTGTCATCGACCGGATCCGGCCCTTGACCTTGCCCTTGGTCCTGGCCTTGAGGGGCATCGGGCACCGGATCCGGATCCGGTGGTTCCGGCACCGGTGCGTAGCCGCACAGGGCTTCCTCGGCCGCGCCCGCCGCGAGCCCGGTCAGCACGACCCGCCCGTCGTCGCAGACGAGCACCGTGCGGACGGTGATGTTCCGGTGGGTCCAGCCGTGCGCGTGCACCACGCGTACGGCGGTGAGCACGTCGGAGGCGATCTCGGCCGCCCTGAAGGGGTTCAGCGGCTTCTCGGCGAGCAGCGCGGCCAGTGGTCTGGCGGCGACGAGTTCACTCACTATCCACAGCGAACCGGACTCCGCGAAGACGTCGAAGACCTGGTCGAGGCGGGGATGGTCGGGGATCTGGGCGGCGCTCTGCGCGGCCTCGATGGCCCGCCGCACCGCCGGATCCGTGGCCTTGCGTGCCGTACGCCCGTGGACGCGCCGCGGCGGTCCGCCGTCGGCCTCCACGACCTCGGCCTCCACGACCTCCGGCAGCGGCACCTGCCTGACGAGGACTTCCTGTCCGCTGTACGTGTCGAACGCGCGCGTCTCGACGAGTTCGTACTCGTCGGAGGGCGGCAACGGCAGGCGATAGCGGTCTGCGAGCACTCGACCCGCGTATTCGTCCACGACGCCTCCCCACAAACAGGCCGTCTCCAGGTCACGGAGACCCGCGAAACCGCCAATTCCGGTCGTTTACCGGCTCATTGTGGATGCGTACGGTTCGCGAGTTCTCACGATACGTGGCGGCGGGGGAACATGCCGCCGGGTCGCGGCAACCCGCTGCGGAACGTTCGCATCCGGTATGCCGCATCCTTCCCGCCCGCAGCCGGAACTCACCAGTCCGGTCTTCCCGCTCAGTCCTTGGGCGCGAACGTCGCGTGCGCCGTGTCCCGGAGAGTCGTGCACTCGGCGCCGTCCCACTCGCTCGCCTTGCAGCTCACCATGATCGAGTAACCGTGCGTGGCGTCGATCTTGAAGCCCCGGTTGAGCACCCGTATCTGCTGGCCGCCCTGCTGACGCTCGAACTCCCAGTCCGCGGCCGTCGGGTAGCCGTTGAAGTCGATCTCCTTGATACCGAGGAGTTTGTAATTGCTGCTGCTCCTGGCGACCACCGGCTCCAGGCTTCGCCACGCCGCCGCGGCGTCGTCCGTGGGCTTGGCGTTGAAGTCGATCTGGACGCGCGGGAAGGTGCCGCTGGCCCGGTTGTAGATACCGCCGGAGTTCACACCGGCTATGTCGGTGCGCTTGAGGCCGTCGGGCATCGCCATCGAGAAGTGGAACCGGTCGTCGCTGACGGTGGCGTACCCGTCGGGCAGTCCCGCCTCGTCCTCGCTGTCGGCGTGGTCGCCGCTGTCCTCGGCGTCGTCGTCGGAGTCGCCCGACGAGCCCGCGTCGGAGCCGGAGTCGTCGTCCTCCGCGTTCGAACCGCCGGTGCCGGCGGCGCCCTTGCCGTCCTCGGCCGCGCTCTTGCCCGGGTCCGCGCTGCCCCGCGCACTGTCGGACTTGGGCACGATCGGCGCGTGGGTACCGTCGGTGGCCTTGCCCGCGCCGGCGTCCTTCTCGTCGCCACCGGTCAGGGCGACGGCCAGGATCGTGGAGATCAGGGCCACGGCGGCGACGACCGCGATGATCACCAGCGTGCGCCGGGGCACCACGTCGGTGAGCGAAGCGCGCGGCGTCGCCGGCCGGTACGGAGCCGCCGCGGGCTCGGGCCGGGGCCCGGCCGTCGCGGCGGCGGCCGACGCCGAGCCGACGGAGGCCGATGCCGCAACCGGTACCGCCGTCCTGCGCGCGGAGCGCAGCGCTCCGCGCACCCGGTCGCTCCCCGACTCGGCGGCGGACTTACGGCCCGTACGCTCGGCCGGCTCCTCGGGCAACGGAGGCATCGGGACGACCCGGGTGGCGTCGAGCGGCGGCTCGGGCTCCGCCTCCGGCGCCTGGACGATGTCCTCCAGGAGGGCCCGCGCGCCCGCGTCGTCGAGCCGCTGCTCGGGGTCCTTGGCGAGCAGCCCGTAGATGACCTCGGCGAGCGCGCCCGCGTTCTTCGGCGGGTCGAGCGGCTCGGTCATCACGGCGGTCAGCGTGGCGATCGCCGAGCCCCTGTCGTAAGGAGGGCAGCCCTCCACCGACGCGTACAGCAGACCGCCGAGCGACCAGAGGTCGGCCGCGGGCCCCGGTTTGTGGCCGCGGGCGCGCTCCGGCGAGATGTAGGACGGGGCGCCGACGAGCATGCCGGTCGAGGTGACCGACGGGTCGCCCTCGACCTGGGCGATACCGAAGTCGGTGAGCACGACGCGGCCGTCCTCGGCGATCAGCACGTTGGACGGCTTCACGTCGCGGTGCAGGATGCCCTCGCGGTGCGCCGAGCGCAGCACGTCGAGAATGGCGAGCCCGACCTCGGCGGCCCGTCGCGGCGTCAGAAGCCCGTCCTCGCGAACGGCTTCGGCCAGGGACTTGCCCTCGACCAGCTCCATGACGATCCACGGCCGGTCGTCCTCGTCCACGACGTCGAAGACCGTCACCGCCCCGCTGTTGCGGATCCGGGCGATCGCCTTGGCCTCGCGCAGCGTGCGCGTGATGAGCCGGCGCTTCTCGTCCTCGTCGATGCTGGAAGGGAAGCGGAGTTCCTTCACCGCGACCGTACGGCCCAGCGTCTCGTCGAGGGCACGCCACACGGTGCCCATGCCACCGCGCCCGAGCACCCCGCCGAGCCGGTACCTGCCTGCGAGCAGACGCCCTTCAGGGCTGCCCTCGGCGGTCTTCCCCGCGTCCTGCCGAGGTTCCTTCGCCGTGTCCCGCGACTGCTCCGACTCCGACATGCGTCCCCTCTGCGATCCCTGATCCTGGCCCGCGACCGCCCTCACCGTGCGGTGCCGTAACGCGCCCTGGCAGAGCCTTCATTGTCCCTCATTCCGGGACGGCCACTGCTCCCGGGTCCGGCGTCCGCCACGGCGGTGCCCGACGGAGGCGCCCCCACCCTGCCACTACCCCGGGCCCCGCCCAGCACCCCGCCGGTCAGGCGCCCGTTCGACAACGGAACGGAATACCTGGTGACGGATGAGCCTGCTGTGACGCGTGATGCCGGAGTGGGGGTTACGGGAGTATCCCCCACGAGGACCCACCCGCGTCCACCGAGGGCGGGTTGACGCTTCCGGACGCCCTCGAACCCGCCCTTCGGCCATCACCGGCGCACGCTGCCCACGCACGCCTGTGATCAGTACGGCACACGGCCGCCGATGGTTCAACTCCCGCGGACGGCCGCACCGGAATGGCACGGAGTGCCCGGCCGCGGCACTTGCCAGGAGCCTCGCGGAAAGGGGCCTCCCGGACAGGCACCTCCTGGACAGGCACCTCCCGGACAGGGGCACCCCGAACAAGCACACCCCGGACAGACACCGCCCGGATGAGCACGCGTCAGTTGGACGAAGGCGGGACAGAAGGTGGACCGATCACCTGAGCCCGGCTCAGATCGGCACGATGTCCGGCGCTCCCAGCCGCGCCGCGTCCGCCGTCTGGTCGTCCGGCTGGCGCTGCGACTCGCGCTCCGCCTCCACCCGCTTCTCGTAGTGCTCCACCTCCCGTTCGATCTGGCCCTTGTCCCAGCCGAGCACCGGCGCCATCAGCACCGCGCACTCCCGGGCGCTGCGTGTCCCCCGGTCGAAGGTCTCGATCGAGATCCGCGTCCGCCGCGTCAGCACGTCGTCGAGATGGCGCGCCCCTTCGTGCGAGGCGGCGTACACCACCTCGGCGCGCAGATAGTCCTCCGCGCCACCCAGGGGCTCGCCGAGCCCCGGATCGGCGGCGATCAGCTCCAGCACCTCCTCGACCAGCGTGCCGTAGCGGTTCAGGAGGTGCTCCACGCGCGCCACATGGATGCCCGTACGCTCCGCCATCCTGGCCCGCGCGTTCCACAGCGCGTGATATCCCTCGGCGCCGAGCAGCGGCACGTCTTCCGTGACGCACTCGGCCACCCGCTGGTCGAGGCCGTGCACCGCCTCGTCCACCGCGTCCTTGGCCATCACCCGGTACGTCGTGTACTTGCCGCCGGCGACGACGACCATGCCGGGCACCGGATGGGCGACCGTGTGCTCGCGTGACAGCTTGCTCGTCGCGTCGGACTCCCCGGCGAGCAGTGGGCGCAGCCCCGCGTACACCCCCTGGACGTCATCCCGGGTCAGCGGCGTGTGCAGCACCGAGTTGACATGTTCGAGCAGGTAGTCGATGTCCGCGCTGGAGGCCGCGGGGTGGGCCTTGTCCAGGTCCCAGCCGGTGTCCGTGGTGCCCACGATCCAGTGGCGGCCCCACGGGATGACGAAGAGCACGGACTTCTCCGTCCGCAGGATCAGCCCCGTGGTCGAGTGGATCCGGTCCTTGGGGACGACGAGGTGGATGCCCTTGGAGGCGCGGACGTGGAACTGTCCGCGCTCCGCGATCAGCCCTTGCGTGTCGTCCGTCCACACCCCGGTCGCGTTGACGACCTGCTTCGCCCGGATCTCGTACTCCCCAGCCCCTTCCCGCGTCGAGCTCTCCACGTCCCGCACCCGGGCGCCCACGACCCGCTCGCCCTCCCGCAGGAAGCCGACGACGCGCGCCCGGCTGGCGACCTGCGCGCCGTAGGTGGCGGCCGTGCGCACCAGGGTGGCCACGTAGCGCGCGTCGTCCATCTGGGCGTCGTAGTACTGGAGGGCGCCGACCAGGGCGTCCTTCTTCAGGCAGGGCGCCACCCGCAGGGCGTGCCGTCGCGAGAGGTGGCGGTGGACCGGCAGGCCCCGCCCGTGCCCGGACGAGACGGACATCGCGTCGTACAGCGCGACGCCCGAGCCCGCGTAGAGCCGCTCCCAGCCCTTGTGCTTCAGCGGATACAGGAACGGCACCGGCTTCACGAGGTGGGGTGCCAGCTTCTCCAGCAGCAGCCCCCGCTCCTTGAGGGCTTCCCGTACGAGTGTGAAGTCGAGCATCTCCAGGTAGCGCAGACCTCCGTGGATCAGCTTGCTCGATCTGCTCGATGTGCCGGACGCCCAGTCCCGCGCCTCCACCAGGCCGGTCGCCAGGCCCCGGGTCGCGGCGTCGAGAGCGGTCCCGGCTCCGACCACACCCGCGCCCACGACCAGTACGTCCAGTTCGCGCTCGGCCATCGCCGCGAGCGCTCGGGCGCGCTCCGCAGGTCCCAGTGTCGCTGTCCTCACCGCTTGCCTCCCGTCGTCCCCCCGGTGGTCGGGCTCACGTCTCGATTCTGTCCGCACTCGCCGACTTCAGCCACCGGCTGTGGATAACCCCGGCCGGACCCCGCCCACGCCGCGCGGGCGACAGGACGACGCCCCCGGCCACGCAATGCCGCATAACGGTCATATTTACGCCTAGTCTGACATTGCGCCCGCCCATTCTGTCCACAGGGCTTGCGCTCACTGTCCACTCCGGCTAAGGGAAGGACGGCCGCCATGCCCGCAGATCTCGCCGTCATCGGACTCGGTCATCTCGGACTGCCCCTCGCCCAGGCCGCCGTAGCCGCCGGGATCCAGACCATCGGCTTCGACACCGACCCACGCCCCATCGCGGAACTGGCCGCCGGCCACACGCCCGTCGACGGCCCGCTCGCCCCCTCCGACATCCGCAGGATGCTCGCCGGCGGTTTCCGGCCCACCACCAACCCGACCGAGCTGGGCCGGGTCCGTACCGCCGTGATCTGCGCGCCCACCCCTCTCGGCGCCGACCGCACCCCCGACCTGACCGCCCTCGGCGAGGCCGCCCGCGCGCTCGCCGCCAAGCTGCGCCCCCACACCACCGTGCTGCTGGAGTCGCCCGCCGCGCCCGGCACCACGGAGGGCTTCCTGCGCACCACCCTGGAGGAGGGCTCGGGGCTGCGCGCGGGCCGCGACTTCCACCTCGCGTACTCGCCCGGCCGGCTCGACCCCGGCAACCGCACCCACTGCTTCGCCAACACGCCCAAGGTGATCGGCGGCCTCACCCCCGCCTGCACCGAGTCCGCCGCCGCCTTCTACGGCCGGCTGACCGACAAGGTCGTACGGGCGCGGGGCCCGCGCGAGGCCGAGACCGTCAAGCTCCTCGAAACCAACTTCCGGCACGTCAACATCGCCCTCGTCAACGAGATGGCCGTGCTCTGCCACGACCTCGGTGTGGACCTCTGGGACGTCATCCGCTGCGCCGAGACCAAGCCCTTCGGCTTCCAGTCGTTCCGGCCGGGCCCGGGAGTCGGCGGCCACGGCGTGCCGATGGACCCCAGCTACCTGCCGCACGCGGGCCGTACGCCCGGCCATCCGCTGCGGATGGTCGGCCTCGCCCAGGAGATCAACGACCGGATGCCGCAGTACGTCATCCAGCGGTGCGCCGCTCTCCTCAACGAGCACGGCAAGTCGGCGCGCGCGGCCCGGGTGCTGCTCCTGGGTGTCACCTACAAGCCGGACCTCGCCGACCAGGAGAGCTCACCCGCCACGGAGATCGCCTGCCGGCTGATGGATCTGGGTGCTTCGGTCAGCTACCACGACCCGTACGTCCCCGACTGGCGCGTACGCGAGCAGCCCGTACCGCGCGCGGACTCCCTCTACGAGGCCGCCGCGAACGCCGATCTGACGGTGCTGCTCCAGCACCACCGTACGTACGACCTCCAGGGCCTGGCGGTCAAGGCGCAGCTCCTGCTGGACACCAGGGGCGCGAGCCCGGCGGGCGCCGCGTACCGCCTCTGAGCGGTGCGGAAGCCTCCGGGGTGCCTCTTCCAGGGAATTGTCAGCCGATTGTCGGACCTGGCTGCTACTGTCCGGGGCTGTCGTGTGCAAGTCATGCTCGCGCCATTTTCCCTGGGGGGATCTTTCACCATGAGCCAGTCCGTTCCACCTCCCGGCAATCCCTTCGCCCCGGGTGCCGTGCCGCCCGCGCCGTTCGCCCCTCCGCCCGCCCCCGCCCGTGACAACATCGCGCTCGGCCTGGCGGCGGCTCTGGTCACCGCTCTCGTCGCCGCCGGTGTCTACGGCGGGATCGCCGGGGCCATCGAGCGGGAGATCGGCTGGGCGGCCATCGGGGTGGGCTTCCTGATCGGGCTCGTCGCGGGCAAGGTGGGCGGCACCAACCCCGTCCTGCCGGTCGTCAGCGGCGCGCTGGCGCTGGGCGCCGTCTACCTCGGCCAGATCGTGGGCATCGCGATCATCGTCGCCAAGGAGCTGAACGTCTCCGCGACGGACGTCTTCCTCGACCACTTCGGTCTGCTGACCGATGCCTGGAACGAGGGCAAGGACGTCATGACGTTCCTCTTCTTCGCCCTGGCCGCGTTCGCCGCGTTCTCGGGCGCGAAGAAGGCCAACTCCTAGCTGGAAGAACTCTGGAAGAAGGCCGCCCCTTGAGGGAGACGGCCGCACGCGTGCAGCGAGAAGGCCGCTTCCTGGGAAGCGGCCTTCTCGAAACACTCTGTCCAGGGCAGTGGTCAGCGGCGGTGCTGCGAGTCCGCGACCGTCACCTCGACGCGCTGGAACTCCTTCAGCTCGCTGTAGCCCGTCGTCGCCATGGCCCGCCTCAGGGCACCGAAGAAGTTCATCGACCCGTCCGGGATGTGCGAGGGGCCCGTCAGGACCTCCTCCGTCGTGCCGACGATGCCCAGGTCCACCAGCTTGCCGCGCGGCACGTCCTCGTGGACGGCCTCCATGCCCCAGTGGCGCCCCTTGCCCGGCGCGTCCGTCGCCCGGGCCAGCGGGGAGCCGATCATCACCGAGTCCGCGCCGCACGCGATCGCCTTGGGCAGGTCGCCGGACCAGCCGACGCCGCCGTCCGCGATGACGTGCACGTACCGGCCGCCGGACTCGTCCATGTAGTCGCGGCGGGCCGCCGCGACATCCGCGACGGCCGTCGCCATCGGCACCTGGATGCCCAGCACGTTACGGGTGGTGTGCGCCGCGCCGCCGCCGAAGCCGACCAGCACGCCCGCCGCGCCGGTACGCATCAGGTGCAGGGCCGCGGTGTACGTGGCACAGCCGCCGACGATGACCGGGACGTCCAGCTCGTAGATGAACTGCTTCAGGTTGAGCGGCTCGGCGGCCCCCGAGACGTGCTCGGCGGAGACCGTCGTACCGCGGATGACGAAGATGTCGACCCCGGCGTCCACGACGGCCTTGGAGAACTGCGCGGTGCGCTGCGGCGAGAGCGCGGCGGCCGTGACGACGCCCGAGTCCCGCACCTCCTTGATCCGCCGGCCGATCAGCTCTTCCTTGATCGGCTCGGCGTAGATCTCCTGAAGCCTGCGGTTCGCACTCGACTCGTCCAGCTCGGCGATCTCTTCGAGCAGCGGCTCGGGGTCCTCGTACCGGGTCCACAGACCCTCCAGGTTGAGGACGCCCAGACCGCCCATCTCGCCGATGCGGATGGCGGTGCTCGGCGAGACCACGGAGTCCATCGGAGCGGCCAGGAACGGCAGCTCGAACCGGTAGGCGTCGATCTGCCAGGCGATCGAGACCTCCTTCGGGTCCCGGGTGCGCCGGCTGGGGACGACGGCGATGTCGTCGAAGGCGTACGCCCTGCGGCCGCGCTTGCCGCGCCCGATCTCGATCTCAGTCACGATGTGTGGCCTTTCCTCTACGTCTGCCGTCCCAGTATCCCCGTATCCCCGCGGTCACTCCTCAGGGAGGACCCGCGTGAAGCCGCCCAGGTGGACGACCAGCACGGGGAGGAGGCTTTCACCGGCCGGGTACGGCGCGTCAGCGGCCCGTGTAGTTCGGCGCCTCGACCGTCATCTGGATGTCGTGCGGGTGGCTCTCCTTGAGGCCCGCCGACGTGATCCGTACGAAGCGGCCCTTGCGCTCCATCTCGTCGATGGACGCCGCGCCCACGTATCCCATCGTCTGACGGAGTCCGCCGATGAGCTGGTGCAGTACGGCGGAGAGGGGGCCCCGGTAGGGGACCTGGCCCTCGATGCCCTCGGGGACGAGCTTGTCGTCGGAGGAGACCTCGGCCTGGAAGTAGCGGTCCTTCGAGAAGGAGCGGCCCTGGCCACGTGACTGCATCGCGCCGAGCGAGCCCATGCCGCGGTACGACTTGAACTGCTTGCCGTTGATGAACTGCAGCTCGCCCGGCGACTCCTCGCACCCGGCGAGCAGGCTGCCGAGCATGACCGTGCTGGCCCCGGCCGCGAGCGCCTTGCCGATGTCGCCGGAGTACTGGAGGCCGCCGTCGCCGATGACCGGGACTCCGGCCGCCTGGCACGCCACGGCCGCCTCGTAGATCGCTGTGACCTGCGGTACGCCGATGCCGGCGACGACACGGGTCGTACAGATCGAGCCGGGGCCCACGCCGACCTTGACGCCGTCCACACCCGCGTCGATCAGCGCCTGGGCGCCGTCGCGGGTGGCGACGTTGCCGCCGATGATGTCGACGGAGACCGACGACTTGATCTTGGACATCCAGCTCAGCGCGTTGCTGTTGTGGCCGTGCGAGGTGTCCACGACGAGGAAGTCGACGCCCGCGGCGACCAGCGCCTGGGCGCGTTCCAGCGCCTCCGGGCTGGCGCCGACGGCCGCGCCGACGAGCAGCCTGCCCTCGGCGTCCTTGGCCGCGTTCGGGTACTTCTCGGCCTTGACGAAGTCCTTGACGGTGATGAGGCCCTTGAGGATGCCCGCGTCGTCGACCAGCGGCAGCTTCTCGATCTTGTGACGGCGCAGAAGCTGCATGGCGTCCACGCCGGAGATGCCGACCTTGCCGGTGACCAGCGGCATCGGGGTCATGACCTCGCGCACCTGGCGCGTACGGTCCGCCTCGAAGGCCATGTCACGGTTGGTGACGATGCCGAGCAGCTTGCCCGCGCGGTCGGTGACCGGGACGCCGCTGATCCGGAACTTGGCGCAGAGCTGGTCCGCCTCGGCGAGCGTCGCGTCCGGGTGGACCGTGATCGGGTCGGTCACCATGCCGGACTCGGAGCGCTTCACCAGGTCGACCTGGTTGGCCTGGTCGGCGATGGAGAGGTTGCGGTGCAGCACCCCGACGCCGCCCTGCCGCGCCATGGCGATCGCCATGCGGGCCTCGGTGACCTTGTCCATCGCCGCGGAGAGCAGCGGGATGTTCACCTTGACGTTCCGCGAGACCAGAGACGCGGTGTCCACCTGGTTCGGCAGCACTTCCGAGGCGCCCGGCAGCAGCAGCACGTCGTCGTATGTCAGCCCGAGTGTCGCGAACTTCTCGGGCACTCCGTCGACGTTTGCAGTCATGACACCTTCCCCAAATGGCCTTGATCGGTGCGGATGTCCATGCTAACGGCCTCTGCGGGCCTCTCATTCCACGCTTGAGATCACCGATCCGGCTTTGTACGTTCGTACGGCGAACGGCCGCGCACGCGCGCACGCGCCCCCGGGGGCACGCCCGGTGTACGCCCGGTCCGCGCCCGCGTCACGCCCGTCACTGCTCCGCGAGCGCCCGCAGTCTGCTCAGCGCGCGGTGCTGGGCGACCCGTACCGCTCCCGGGGACATGCCCAGCATCTGCCCGGTCTCTTCCGCCGTGAGCCCGACGGCGACCCGCAGCACCAGCAGCTCGCGCTGGTTCTCCGGCAGGTTGGCCAGCAGTTTCTTGGCCCACTCGGCATCGCTGCTGAGGAGCGCGCGCTCCTCGGGGCCCAGTGAGTCGTCGGGGCGCTCGGGCATCTCGTCGGACGGCACGGCCGTGGATCCCGGGTGCCGCATGGCGGCCCGCTGGAGGTCGGCGACCTTGTGTCCGGCGATGGCGAAGACGAACGCCTCGAAGGGCCGTCCGGTGTCGCGGTAGCGCGGCAGCGCCATCAGTACGGCGACACAGACCTCCTGTGCGAGGTCCTCGACGAAGTGGCGCGCGTCACCCGGCAGCCGGTTGAGTCTCGTACGGCAGTAGCGCAGCGCGAGCGGGTGCACACGGGCCAGAAGGTCGTGCGTGGCCCGTTCGTCACCGTCGACGGCGCGGTGAACGAGCGCACCAATCACCGTGGGCTCGTCTTCGCGCATCGGTCCATGGTGCCTTGGCGGCTGTTGATCGGTGGCACTGTGTCCGTAGTTGTGCACCGAAGCGTTATGAGCGGGTGCGGCAGAACTCATCTCCTGCGCCCTCCCCTCGCGCTCGTCCGACTCGTCCCCGTGGAAGTCCACATCTCAAGGATGCGGCATTGCGCGGGAAACGGGTGTGTACGGACGTACGTTGCCTCACCCGGCGCCCGGAAGTCACTTCGCGCGGCGCCGCGACGCCCGCGCACACAGCGCCGGAACGCCGGCCCGCCCGCCGTCGGAAACCGCCGGCGGGCGAGGGGTCAGGACCGGTCGTACGTCAGCGGACCAGGCCCCAGCGGAAGCCGAGCGCCACCGCGTGTGCCCGGTCGGAGGCGCCGAGTTTCTTGAAGAGCCGCCGGGCGTGCGTCTTGACCGTGTCCTCGGAAAGGAACAGCTCACGGCCGATCTCTGCGTTGGAGCGACCGTGGCTCATGCCTTCGAGCACCTGGATCTCGCGCGCCGTGAGCGTCGGCGCCGCGCCCATCTCGGCCGACCGGAGCCGGCGCGGGGCGAGCCGCCAGGTCGGGTCGGCGAGCGCCTGCGTGACCGTCGCGCGCAGCTCGGCGCGCGAGGCGTCCTTGTGCAGATAGCCGCGGGCCCCGGCGGCGACCGCGAGCGCGACCCCGTCCAGATCCTCCGCGACCGTGAGCATGATGATCCGGGCGCCGGGGTCGGCCGAGAGCAGCCGGCGGACGGTCTCGACCCCCCCGAGCCCGGGCATCCGTACGTCCATCAGAATGAGATCCGACCGATCGGCACCCCAGCGGCGGAGGACTTCCTCGCCGTTGGCCGCGGTCGTCACGCGCTCGACACCGGGCACGGTCGCGACCGCGCGGCGAAGCGCCTCTCGGGCAAGCGGGGAGTCGTCGCAGACGAGGACGGATGTCATGACCGTCCTCCGCAGCTAGTGCGCGTCACCTTGAGCCTCCAGGCTGGGTACATATGTCACCTGTGCGATTGACGCTCTCGGACATGTGCCCGATCGCTCATTCTCTCAACCGCCTCGCACATTCAACGACGGTCACTCGAAAGAGTTACGGGTCCGACGGCCGACTTCGGCACTCCCCGTAAGGAGTCGCACACGGAGGAGAGCGGCGGCAGGTCTTCCGGCGTTCAGTCGGAGCTATGCCCCATTTAGCGGCTTTTCTTCACTTTTACTGGTGTCTGTGGCTAGATTCGCAATGAGTCATATTTACATCTACTTACATAGTAGATGTACGGTCGGGGGCACCGGTGCGGGTAAGCGCCGGGCTCGAACCCGGCGTCCAAGCGGGCCCGTATCCGCCTCAGCACGGTTTCAAGGGGACATGAGCAATGGCAGATTTCTCCCGCCTTCCCGGACCGAACGCAGATCTGTGGGACTGGCAGCTCCTGGCAGCTTGTCGTGGTGTGGACAGTTCGCTCTTCTTCCACCCGGAGGGGGAAAGGGGCGCGGCGCGAAGCGCGCGTGAGAACTCGGCGAAAGAGGTGTGCATGCGGTGCCCGGTCCGCGCGGAGTGCGCGGCGCACGCACTGGCGGTACGGGAGCCGTACGGCGTGTGGGGCGGGCTGACCGAGGACGAACGTGAGGAGCTGATGGGGCGGGCGCGCACCCGGCTGATCACGGCGCACGCCTCCGCGCCGTCGCCGCCGTCACCCTCGTCGTCCCCGTCGGCATCGGCTTCCGCGGGCGCGCCGGGGCCTGGCGGGGGCGCGGGCCCCGGAGGGCATCACCGGGTGGACTGAACGCGGTTCTCCTCACGACCTCACGGCAGAAACGTTTCAGCACACCCCCCTGTCTCCTTCGGGGGCGGAGACGAGCACGTCCGCGACTCAGCGCGCGGCGGCGCGGCTGAGCTGGTCCAGCATGGCCGCGACGGCCGGGACCCGCGCCAGGTCCGGCAGCGTGAGCGCGACGATCTCCCGTTCCACGGACGGCTCGACCCTCAGCGCCCGCACCCCTTCCGTACGGACCGACTCCATCGCCAGCTCCGGCAGCATCGCCACCCCGAGCCCGGCCGCGACCAGCCCGACCACAGCCGGACAGTCGTCGGTGGCGAAGTCGATCCGGGGCGTGAACCCCGCCTCACCACAAGCGTCGACGAGTTGGGTACGGCAGCGCGGGCACCCCGCGATCCACGGCTCGCCGGCGAACTCACCGAGCGCGACCCCGTCCGCGTCCGCGAGCCGGTGGCCTTCGGGGACGAGGCCCACGAGCCGGTCCCTGAGCAGTGGCCGGACGACCAGGTCCTCCCACTCCGCCTCGGAGCCGCCGTACCGGAACGCCAGGGCCACCTCGCAGTCGCCGTCCCGCAGCATCGCCGCCGAGCTGGGCGGCTCGGCCTCGACGAGTGAGACGCGGGTGCCGGGGTGGGCGGCGCGCAGGGCCGCCAGCGCGGCGGGGACGAGGGTGGAACTGCCGCTCGGGAAGGAGACCAGCCGGACCCGGCCCGCGCGCAGCCCGGCGATGGCGGCCATCTCCTCCTCCGCGGCGGTGAGCCCGGCGAGGATGCCGGTCGCGTGCCGTACGAGGGCTTCACCCGCCTGGGTCAATCGCGTCTCGCGGCCCGTCCGGACGATCAGTGGCGTCCGCGCGGAGGTTTCGAGCGCCTTCATCTGCTGGCTGACGGCGGGCTGCGTACAGCCCAGCTCGCGGGCGGCGGCCGAGAAGGAGCCGGTGGCGGCCACGGCGCGCAGCACGCGGAGATGGCGGGCCTCGATCATTCCTCGCATGTCCTGAATATAAGTGATCCTTGGGGTATCGATGATTATTGAGTGGATCCCTTGGGCGGGGGGTGGTTAGCGTGTGGGCCATGAAGCTTCTGACCGTGAATGTGGGACGGCCGAAGACCGTGGAGTACACGGACGCGCCCGGCGGTGCCACGGGGATCGACAAGCGCCCGGTCGAGGGTCCCGTCCAGGTGACCGACCCGGGCCGCAAGGGCGAGGGGGCGAGCGGACTCTCGGGCGACGCGGTCTGCGACCTGCGCCATCACGGCGGTACCGACCAGGCGGTGTACGCGTTCGCGCGGGAGGATCTCGACTTCTGGGAGCGCGAGTTGGGGCGGCCGCTCCCCAACGGCACGTTCGGCGAGAATCTCACGACGTCCGGCCTCGACATCACGAACGCGCGGATCGGAGAGCGCTGGCGGATCGGTTCCGAGGTGGTGCTGGAGACGACGAGCGGGCGGATTCCGTGCCGTACGTTCCAGACCTGGCTGGGCGAGAAGGGCTGGGTCAGGCGCTTCACGCGGCGGGCGGTGACGGGCGCGTATCTACGGGTCATCACTCCGGGCGAGATCCGCGCGGGTGACCCGATCGAGGTGGTCCACCGGCCGGACCACGAGGTGACGGTGGGCCTGGCGTTCCGGGCGGTCACGACGGAGCGGGAGCTGCTGCCGCGTGTCCTCGCGGCCGGAGAGGCGTTGCACGGGGAGGAGTCGAGGATCGCGCGGGAGTATGTGGAGAAGCACGGCGGGCGCCGGTAGGTCCTGTGGGCGCCCGGCCGGAGCGGGGGCGGACGGTTCTGGACGGGGCCCGGGCCGCCGCGGCGCAGGCACTACCGTGCGCGTATGACGACTGCTCTGATTACGGGCTCGACGGCGGGCATCGGCGCCGCCTTCGCGCGACGGCTGGCGGCGGACGGGCACAACCTCGTGCTCGTGGCCCGCGACACCGAGCGCCTGCGCGACCAGGCCACCGAACTGCACGACGCGCACGGCATCGAGGCCGAGGTGCTGACCGCCGACCTGTCCACGGACGCCGGGATCGAGTCGGTGGAGAAACGGCTCTCGGATCCCAGGCTCGCGGTGGATCTGCTGGTCAACAACGCGGGCTTCGCCAACAAGGGCCGTTTCCTCGATGTCCCGATGGCCGACGAGCTGACGATGCTGAAGGTGCACTGCGAGGCGGTGCTGCGGCTGACCACGGCCGGGGTCGGCGGCATGAAGACGCGTGGACGGGGCGGGGTCGTCAATGTGGCGTCGGTCGCCGCGTTCCTCCCGCGCGGAACGTACGGCGCGTCGAAGGCGTGGGTCGTGCAGTTCACCCAGGGCGTGTCACGGGATCTGACAGGGTCGGGGGTGCGGCTGATGGCGCTGTGCCCCGGTTTCGTACGGACCGAGTTCCATGACCGGGCCGGGATGGGCACGGACAACATCCCGGGATGGATGTGGCTGGACGCGGACAAGCTGGTGACGGCCGCGCTGGCCGATCTGGCGCGCGGGAAGACCGTGTCCGTACCGGATCCGCGGTACAAGGCGCTGATGGGTGTGGTGAAGCTGGCCCCGCGCGGGCTGCTCGGTGGAGTCACGTCGAAGACAGGACGCAAGTACGGCCCGCAGTAACGCGGTTACGCGGTTACGCGGTTACGCGGTTACGCGGTTACGCGGTTACGCGGTTACGAACACCAGCAGCATCAAGGCGCCGCAGCAACGTCGGCACCGCCGGCGCGGAAGCACCGCGGGGCAACAGGCGAGGCCCGGCACCCCTCCTGGGGTACCGGGCCCGGCTGCTCGTCGCGGGAGAAAGCCGCGGCGGGGGTTCAGCCGCGAGGCGGAACTCAGTGGCTGTGGCCGTGGCCGCCGTGGCCCGCGTCGGCCTCGTCCTCGGCCGGCTTCTCGACGACCAGGGTCTCGGTCGTGAGCAGCAGCGCGGCGATGGACGCGGCGTTCTCCAGGGCGGAGCGCGTGACCTTGACCGGGTCGATGACGCCGGCCTTCACCAGGTCGACGTACTCGCCGGAGGAGGCGTTGAAGCCGTGGCCCTTGTCGAGCTCCGCCACCTTCGAGGTGATGACGTAGCCCTCAAGGCCGGCGTTCTCGGCGATCCAGCGCAGCGGCTCGACGACGGCGCGGCGGACGACCGCGACACCGGTGGCCTCGTCGCCCTCCTTGCCGAGGTTGCCCTCCAGCACCTTGGCGGCGTGCACCAGAGCGGAGCCACCACCGGAGACGATGCCCTCCTCGACCGCGGCGCGGGTCGCGGAGATGGCGTCCTCCAGGCGGTGCTTCTTCTCCTTCAGCTCCACCTCGGTGGCGGCGCCCACCCGGATCACGCACACGCCGCCGGCCAGCTTCGCGAGGCGCTCCTGGAGCTTCTCGCGGTCCCAGTCGGAGTCCGTGGACTCGATCTCGGCCTTGATCTGGTTGACGCGGCCGGTGATCTCGTCGGCGGCACCCGCACCGTCGACGATGGTCGTGTCGTCCTTGGTGACGGTGACGCGGCGGGCGGAGCCCAGCACGTCCAGACCGGCCTGGTCGAGCTTGAGGCCGACCTCCTCGGCGATGACGGTCGCACCGGTGAGGGTGGCGATGTCGCCGAGCATGGCCTTGCGGCGGTCACCGAAGCCGGGGGCCTTGACCGCGACCGCGTTGAAGGTGCCGCGGATCTTGTTGACGACGAGGGTGGAGAGCGCCTCGCCCTCGACATCCTCGGCGATGATCAGCAGCGGCTTCGAGCTGCCGCCCTGGATGACCTTCTCCAGCAGCGGGAGCAGGTCCTGGATCGAGCCGATCTTGCCCTGGTGGATCAGGATGTACGGGTCGTCGAGGACGGCCTCCATACGCTCCTGGTCGGTCACCATGTAGGGGGACAGGTAGCCCTTGTCGAAGGCCATGCCCTCGGTGAAGTCCAGCTCCAGCCCGAAGGTGTTGGACTCCTCGACGGTGATGACACCGTCCTTGCCGACCTTGTCCATCGCCTCGGCGATGAGCTCGCCGACCTGCTCGTCCTGCGCGGAGAGCGCGGCGACGGCGGCGATGTCGGACTTGTCGTCGATCGGGCGGGCCGTCGCGAGCAGCTCGTCGGAGACGGCCTTGACCGCGGCGTCGATGCCCTTCTTCAGGGAGGCCGGGGAAGCACCCGCGGCGACGTTGCGCAGGCCCTCGCGGACCAGCGCCTGGGCCAGCACGGTGGCGGTGGTGGTGCCGTCACCCGCGATGTCGTTGGTCTTGGTCGCCACCTCCTTCACGAGCTGGGCACCCAGGTTCTCGTACGGGTCGTCGAGCTCGACCTCGCGGGCGATCGTGACACCGTCGTTGGTGATGGTGGGGGCGCCGAACTTCTTGTCGATGACGACGTTGCGGCCCTTGGGGCCGATCGTCACCTTCACCGTGTCGGCAAGCTTGTTGACGCCGCGCTCAAGGGCGCGACGGGCGTCCTCGTCGAACTTCAGGATCTTCGCCATGGGAGCTTCTCTGTCCTCTCAAATGAGCTGCGCCCCTGTCCACCCGGCATTCGCAGGGGGGCCAGGGGCGCAGCTCAAAAGCAAAAGTAAATCTTGGGTGAGTTACTTCTCGATGATCGCGAGCACGTCGCGAGCCGAGAGGACGAGGTACTCCTCGCCGCTGTACTTCACCTCGGTGCCGCCGTACTTGCTGTACAGAACGACATCGCCGACGGAAACGTCGAGCGGAAGCCGCTCGCCGTTCTCGAAACGGCCCGGGCCCACAGCCAGGACGACGCCCTCTTGGGGCTTCTCCTTGGCAGTGTCCGGGATGACCAGGCCAGAGGCCGTGGTCTGCTCGGCGTCGAGCGGCTGGACCACAATGCGGTCCTCTAGCGGCTTGATGGCAACCTTGGTGCTGGCGGTCGTCACGATCCGACCTCCCCCTTCGGAGATCTCACGGGGTTAACTGTCTGAGGGTGGCGACCAGATGGACCCGTCGTCGCGGGTGCCGGATCCGTCAGTCGCGCTTTGGCACTCTCCAATGGGGAGTGCCAGAACTGACACTATGGCCGCGATTAGCACTCGGTCAAGCGGAGTGCCAATACGGATGATCGCGGCGCGCCCTCCCGAGGGGGAAACGCGAGCGGAAGGGCCATCGTTCCGCACGCGGGTACGGACCCGGAACGTGCGTACGGGCCGAGGCGCACGGGGACGTACGTACGGTTCAGTCGGTACGGGACGCTTCCAGCGCCGGTGCCCCGCGAGCCGCCCCCTGGACCGCCCCCTGGACCGCGCCGTGAACCGTGCCCTGGGCCAGGCGCGCCACGCCCCGGCACTTCGCCGTCCGCGCCCCCGTCCGCCCCTGCGGCGCGGGACGCCCGCAGTCACGGCGTACGACCACGGCGCGCGCGACCGGCTCCGGCGCCCCCGAGGCGCCCCGGCCCCCTCGGATCTCCCGGACCTCCGGGGCGACCTTCTGCGCGGCCTTGCGACCGAGCCGCTCGATGGGGTCCACCGACTGCGCGCAGCCGGCGGTGAGGAACGCACCGGCCGCCAGCACTCCGGCCAGCAGCCGGTGCGCGGGTCTCATACGTAGTCCTCCAGCCTGGCCACGGCGTACCCCTTGTCCGTGATCACCTTCATCGCGTGCCGGATCATGTCGGGCATGGTGCCCTTCCAGTCGTCGCGGCCACGGAAGTGCGTGAGGACGATGTCGCCGGGGTGCAGGTCCCGGTCCCATTCGCGCCACTCCATGTGGTCGGGATAGGCCTCGGCGGTCCAGAGCGGCACGGCCCGTACGCCGCAGGTCTTGGCGGCGCGCAGCGTGTCGTGGTTGTAGTTGCCGTACGGCGGCCGGAAGAGCGTGGGGCGCTTCCCGTAACGCTTCGCCAGCTTGTCCTGCTGGTCGCAGATCTCGGTGCGCTGCTCCTCGTAGGAGAGTCCGGGCAGGTAGGGGTGGTTGAGCGTGTGGTTCTGGATGGTGACCCCGCGGTCCTGCATCCGCTTGAAGTAGCCGTAGTTGTCGTTGATGACGTAGTCGCTGAGGAAGGCGGTGTACGGGATCTTCAGCTCGGTCATCATCCGCAGCAGGTCGGGATCCTTCTCCGAACCGTCGTCCATCGTCAGGAAGACGACCCGGTCCTTGACCGGGACGGTGGTGAAGACGGGCGGCAGGTTCTCGCCCTCCCCCTCGTCCTCGATCTCGAAGCCCTTCCGGTTGGCGATCTCCGGCTTGGCGGCGGGCGCGGGGGGCGCGGCCAGGGGCGTACTGGCGAGCCCCCACTTCTTCGCCGCGACGGCGCGCGCGGCCTGCGTGCGGCGCGTCTGCTCGGCGTACGAGAGCGTCCCCGCGCCGCCCGCCTTCTGCCCGTCGGGCGCGCCGGGGGCCGCCTGGCCGTGCTCACCGGGCCCGCCGTGCTCACCGGGCCGGCCGTGCCCTGCCCCGCCCGCGGAGCCGCCCGCCCCGGAGGCGCAGCCCGAGCCGACCGCGGCGACGAGCAGTGTCGCCAGGGCGGCGGCGCACCGTCTGCCGCGTCGGGACCGGATGTTCCGGGGCGCCTGAGCGGCGATGTGCGCCCCAGCCGCTTCCTTTTGTTCCTTTTGTCTTACTAGCTGCATGGCGCCGCATCCTGTCAGCGCGTGGAGCCTCCGCCCTGCCGACACCGCCGCCCGACGCACACCATCCCTCGCCTGGCCCACAATGGACCGGGTGACCGACCGCGCCCCCTCCTCCGCCCCCGCCTCGACGCTCGCGCCCCTGCTCTCCCCCGAGGGCCAGGCCCTCCTCGCCGAGCTGCGCGACCACGACCCCGCCGGGGAGCTCGCCCTCGCGACCCGGCTGCGCCGCGATCACCCGGCCGAGCTGGTCTCCGCCGCGCTGGCGCAGGCACGGCTGCGCCAGCGCGCGGTGGCGAAGTTCGGCGCGGCGGACGCGTACCGCATGTACTTCACGCCGAACGGCGTCGAGCAGGCCACACGCGGCTCGGTCGCCGCCTACCGGGCGGCCAGATTCCGTACCCTCGCGGCGCCGGAAGGCGGGGACGCGCCCCGGATCACGGACCTCTGCTGCGGCGTCGGCGGAGACGCGATCGAGCTGGCGCGGGCGGGCTTCGCCGTCTCCGCCGTCGATCTCGACCCGCTGACCTGCGAGATGGCCCGATCGAACGTACGGACCCTGGCCCCCGGCGGCCCGCCCGCGACCGTGACACGCGCGGACGTCCTGGAGTACGACCTGACCGCGGCCACCACCCTCTTCATCGACCCGGCGCGGCGCGGCGGCCGGGGCAGGATCTTCGCCCCTGAGGCGTACTCGCCGCCGCTGTCCTGGGCGGTGGAGGCGGTACGGCGGGTGGGCGCGGGCGCGATCAAGATCGCGCCGGGCATTCCGCACGAGCTGGTCCCGGACGACTTCGAGGCGGAGTGGATCTCGGACGGCGGTGATGTCAAGGAGGCGGTGCTCTGGTACGCGGGCAAGCGACCGCGGGCAACGACCTCCTCCTCTTCCGTCCCCCCTGTCACCCCCGGCACCCGCCGCGCCACGCTTCTCTCCCCCCGCACCTCGCCCACCGCCCCCACCACCCTCGCGGGACGCGGCCTGCCCGACCCGCCCGTCCGCGCGGTCGGCCGCTTCCTGTACGAGCCGGACGGCGCCGTCATCCGCGCGCATCTCGTCGCGGAGGTCGCCGAGGAGCTGGACGGGCGGCTGATCGACGAGACGATCGCGTACCTCACCGCCGACGGACTGCGCCCCACCCCGTACGCCACCGCCTACGAGATCACCGATGAACTCCCCTTCAACCTCAAGAAGCTCAAGGCGCTGCTGCGCACCCGCGAGGTCGGCGTACTGACGGTGAAGAAGCGCGGCTCGGCGGTGGAACCGGAAGAACTGCGCCGCCGCCTCAAACTCAAGGGCCCGCACGCGACCACGGTCTTCCTGACCCGCGTGGCCGGCGCCCCGACGATGCTCCTGGGCCACCCGGCCACCGCCACCACCCCTGTCGGCCCGCCGGAATAGCCCCGGCGCACCGGCAGTTGGCACGCAGCATGGCAGCCGAAGAGACCACCGGAACGACCACGGGGACAACTGGGACCACCGGTGCGGAAAAGGTGCGGAGCGGCGGCCCCGGCCCCCGCGCGCTGACCGACGCGGCGCTCTCCGATTTCCTCGGGGAGCGGCAGTTCGGAACCCTCGCCACCGTCAAGCGTGACGGCCACCCTCACCTGACGACCATGGTCTACCACTGGGATCCCGAGGAACGGACCGTACGGTTCTCCAGCACCGCCGACCGCCTCAAGGTGCGCCAGATCGGGCACAACCCGCTTGCCGCGCTGCACGTCTCCAGCGACGACCACTGGACCTTCGCCGTCGCGGAGGGCGAGGCCGAGGTCTCCGACCCCACCACCACGCCCGGCGACGCGGTCGGCCGCGAACTGCTCACGCTGCTCCCCGCCGCCGCCCGTCCGAACCTCCTTGAGGACGAGACCGCGTTCTTCGCCCAGCAGGTCGCCGAGCGCCGTGTCGTCATCCGGCTCAGGGTCGGACGGCTGTACGGAACCGCCCTCGACATCGCCGGGTGACGGGGAACGACGGTGCGTCAGCCGACTCCGTCCTCCGTAACTCCCCTTGTGACAGGGCCCGTACCACGGACAACGTTGCTACGATGTTTCGCTTATTGAGGGATCATCGGACGGCCGGGTGATCGGCGCGGTGGGAACCAGCGGCGAAACGGGGACTGAGATGGTGGACCAGCCGAACCTCGATGTGTCGAGCGACGACCTCACACTTCTCTCCGGTGATCTCGACGAGATGCAGCGCCATCTGGACCAGCAGGTACGGCGGATGGACGCGATCGTCGACCGGATCGAGGCCGGCTGGCAGGGCTCGGCCGCCAAGGGCTATCGCGCACTGCACCAGGGCGCGGCCGAGGACGCCGTACGGATCCGGGAGATCCTCGCCGTTCTGGAACGCGCGACCCTGCTGAGCCGGGACGGTTTCACCGAGCAGGAGTTGGAGGTACTGCGGCAGATGCGGAGTGTCGAGTCGGCGGTCGACGTGGCACGGGAGGCACGGGACTTGTCATCGGAGCCACCGCCACAGACTCCGCCGCCCCAGAGCCGTCTGGACTCCCTCTGACCCGCGCGACGGACCATCCGCTCGTCTTCACCACAGTACGGGGGTACAACACGTGCCGGACGACGACCTCATCAAGGTCAGTTTCACCACCCTGCGCGACCTCGCCGGCGAGCTGGAGGACATCCTCAAGCAGCTCAACGAGCGCCTGGACACTCTCTACGACCGCACCGAGAAGGCCGTCCTGACCTGGCAGGGGGAGGCCCGCGACGTTTTCGTCGACGAACTCGACAAGTGGGACCGGTCGATGCAGGACCTCCAGGCGGCCCAGGCCTGGCTCCATGAGGTCGTCACCACGGGCCACACCAACTACGCCGCCGCGCACCGGGCGGTACTCCGCGGCTGGGGCGCCGCCTGATGACCACCCCGCCGTCTCCTGGTCCGACGCCTGCCCCTCCTGGTCCAACCCCTTCCGCGCCCGGCTCCTCCGCCCCTTCCGCACCGGACGGGAGCAGGACGCCGGAGCCCACCCCGGGATCCCTCGAAGACCCGAACGGCCAGGACATCTCCCGCGAGGACACCAATTCCGCGCGCCGCAAGCGTGCCCAAGAGCTGAAGGACTTGAAGCCGCCGCCACCGGACAGTGGCGGTGGCTTCGACATCAGGGCATCACACGTCTACTACACAGCCGAACTGCTGTGTGACGAGCAGTTCGCCTTCTATTCGGCGGCGATCCGGCTGTCGGACGACTCCGATCAGGGACAGGCCGCGGGAAAGGGCGAAGGACCCGACGCCTTCGCGGCCGCGTACGACAAGGTGGCAAAGCTCTTCCTGGAGGTCTGGGGCAGAAGTATCCGGAGCATCGGTGGGGTATCGGTCGGACTCACCCAGACGGCCAATCACTACCAGGCCTCGGACTGGTACGCCAGGAGGCAACAGGGTCCGCCGCCCCGGAGGGAGTTGCCGTCCGTTCTCGGCAATATCCGCTGCAAACCCGTCACGTCCGTCAAGTGGACGGGGACGGGGGACGACAGCGACATACCAGGCGTCGCGGAGGCGGGTAATTTTCCCGATCTCGTCGCCGATCTGGCCCGCCCCGCCATCAAAGAAGGCCTCAGACTCGGAAAGACGCACGACATCACGCCGGGCGCCGACGCGGAAGGTCTGCGGAGTATCGGCAGCGCCTGGCACCGTGCGGGCGAGGACGCGAAGAAGTCCGCGAAGAACTTCGCCGACATCATCAGCTATCTGACGGACGAGGGGAACAGCGAGTGGCAGGCCGCGATGAACGGCTTCTGTCAGTCGATCTGGGGCACCACGGCCTGGGGGGAGCCACGGAACCCGGACGGTACAGCGGTACCCAAGGGCGCGTCCGGGGGCCGGGAATGGCGGACCAACCCGTCGAAGAAGCCCGGCGAGCGGCAGCCCATCATCGAAGTGCTCCAGAAAACCGCGAACGCGGTGAAGAAGGAGTTCGATCTTTTGGCGACCGTCAAGGACACCACCACAGAGACCACCTCCCGGCTGGGCGGCGAGGCCGCCAGGGCCACGGCGAGAGATCTGACCGACCTCGACCTCGGGGAGCTCACCCGGCTCGCGGCCGGCGCGGCCTTCATCGAGATCGTTCTCACCTTCCGCTCCTACATGGACAAGTCGGGAGTGGACGCCGCCGTGGACAAATACCAGAAGGCGTTCCACGAATCGGCCACCGCCCTCCTCGGCCTCCTCCCCGAACTGGAGGAGGCGTATCAGAGCGCGCCGACGTACGAGGCGCAGGAGGCCCGGGCGGAGGCGTTCGGCGCACGCTCGATGGACGAGTTCAAGCCGCGTCATCGGTGGACGAACGAAGGCGACGCGGCTCAGGGCATCTACCAGATCGACCTGGCGTCCAGCGAGTGGCTGAACAACTCCCACACGGTCAACAAGCACGTCGGCCTGACCGACGACCAGCTCGCGCAGCGTCTGCGGGACGATCTGAAGAAGCCACCGCGGCCGGGAACGGAATGGCCTCACGGACAGCCCATGCCTGCCAGGGCATCCACGTTCACGGATCTGGACTCGGCCCAGCGACTGACGCAGTACACGATCGACAAGAACTCGGCGAAGATCGAGAGTTGGCTCGCCGGCCAGCCGGATCCCCAGAACAAACGCCTGGACATCACCGTGCCCCATCCGGCGAATCCGGATGAGATCAGTGGACGCGCCATCGACAAGTTCGAGATGAAGAACTCCCCCTTCCCCTCGGACAAGGCCGTGGATGTCAAAGGAGTGGAGACGCGTCTCGCCTATGATCCCGACCTCGACCCTCCTTTCACCGTAGTGACGTCCATGCCGATGACCCCGAAGAAGTGACCCGGAGAAGAGGATCGCCGTGCTGAGCCAGGGAGCCAGGGAGTACTTCCGCCTGTCCGGGGCCCGAGCCCTGCTGGCCGCGTTCGCCCCCGAGGGCGTACCCGACGACGCCGTGCGGCGGAATGCCGTGCTGGCCCCCGTGCTTCGAGGCTTCTCCTACGCGGAGCAGGGCGGTGGCCGCAACCTGTACGAGGTGGCCGACCAGATCCGCACCGTCGCCGACCTCTTCGGTGCGGATCCGGCGGGCGCTTCACCGGCGCTGAAGAACATTCCCCACGTGATCCCGATGGAAAGAACCCCGGCGGTTCTGCGCGAGGTCGCCGTCCACGTCGAGGAGTGGGGCTCTCTGCCCTGGGCACGGAAATTCGCTGATGCGGCCGCGACCACCGGAGAGCTCGCGCTCCGCTTTCCCCGGCTGGGCCGCCTCCTCCCCGTCTACTTCGGCCAGGACGGTATCGCCGTCTCCGACGAGATGAGCGGCTCCAGCGCGGAGGAGCAGCTCGCCATGGTGATCGACGATGTCCACCCCGCCTGTCCCTGGCATCTGCCGGGGGTGGCCGGCGAGTGCCAGGAGGCCCTGGTCCTCTTCCGGAACGACGAGGAGACGATGGACCGGTTCTTCTCCAGCGCGCTCAACGGAGGGTCGGGGACCTTGGACTTCGTGGAGTTCTTCCCGGCACTCGCGCAGGCGTGCCTGGACCACCTGACACAGTCCCACCCACCTCTGTGGGAGTGGCAGGGAGCATGAAGCGCGCGCAACGCCCACCGCACAGGACGAGATGACGACGATGCGAACCCGATCCGCCGCCTACCCCGACCGCGAGACCGCCCAGTGGGCCACTCAGCAGGTCGTCACCCGGAACGAACAGGTCATTCACCGCTGGCTGGCCCAGTCCACCCGGCAGCGCCTGGCCATCGAGGCGGCCTGGCCGTCCCGGTCCGAGCCCGTCGGGAGGGTCCTTCTGCAGGCCATGATGCTGGCCGGGCGGGACGCCGTCGACGTACGGGCGGCCCGTGTCGTCCTCAAGCGGGACACCACCGTCCCCCACGGGTTCACCGTTCACGCCACCTTCCCGATCTACCTCTGAGGTCCGCCCCGTGTCCCTGAAGCCGCTCGAACACGACCGTAAGTACGGCGAACTCGACGAGGTCGTACGCGCCCACCTCGGCCGGACCGCCGGGGACGAGGAGGCGCTGACCGCGTATCTGCGGCACGTCTGGCGGACCCGCCCCTGGGCCCTCGCCGTCGCCGAACACCAGCTCCGGGAGTACGCGGCGAACCCGCCGGGGCGGCTCCGGCTGCGCCTGGGCGAGTTCTACCCCGTCCCCGATGTCGGTCTCCCCGACTCCGGGATTCAGGACTGGCTGCGGGAGCTCGCCGACCGCGTCAAGCAGAGCGTCGAGACCGGCGAAGCCCCACGGCCCGCCACACCGCAGACGCACTGGGAGTGGCACGCCCGCTTCCCTGAGCTCGCCCAGTTCCTCGGCGGCTGGTTCTCCCAGGACATGCCGGACGAGTTCCCGGACCATGACGCGGCGCTCCAGGACTATCTCGACACCACGGACCCCGGCTTGGCCGCCCGCCTCGCGGGTGAGCTGTACGAACTGCTGGCGCTGCCCCTCACCGAGTCCGACCACGCCCTCGCCGCGGCGGAACTGGGCATGGAGGTCGACCCGCCGGCGCCGTACTCCCCCAGCGGCTGGCTCGGCAGCGTCGCCGCGCGGCTCGGCTGACCGCGGTCGGCGGGATCCGTCGCTCCGCGGTGGTCGGCCGAGGTCCGTCGCTCCGCCGTGGTCAGCCGAGGTCCGTCAGTTCGTCCGCGTAGATCTGGGAGAGCGGCTGCGGGCCGACGTACTGCTGGCAGTTGCACTGTCTGCGCTCGTACCGCAGCGGCTTCTTGTTCTCGTCCCACTCCGTCGGCGCCTCGACGTCCTCGTGGCACTTGCCCTGGCGGTCGTGTTTCGCCAGGTGGTGTGAGCAGCCGCAGACGGGTTCCGGGGGTTTCTGGGCCTCTTCCAGGGCGTGACGTTCGGCCTGGCGCTCGCTCTCCGCCAGTTTGAAGCGTTCGATTCTTCGCTCATGCCGGGTCTTGAGCGCGGTCCTGCCCGTGTCGGCCACCCAGCCGAAGCCGCCCACGATGAAGAAGACGAAAATCCACCAAAGCCAGTCCATCCGCCGCCCCTTACACCTGAATGGCGCATGCGTTCCCTCCTCAGGATAGGACCGTGGGCGTAGGAACCGCCTCAGCGATGCGCGCCTCCGCCCCGGCGGGCCGGGACCGGATTCTGGAACGGCGCTGACCAGCGGCGCTGCGAGAGCGACTGGGCGAGGCCGAGAACTCCGGTGAGCAGGACCGTGGCCCCGAGCCCGGTCAGGTACGTCGTGCCGCTCACCTTCGACGCCCTCGACGACGCCTCGGCCAGGGCGAGGCCCACCACGATCGCCCCCGCCAGGCAGAGCGCCACCGACGGCAGCAGCCACAGCACCGACCTCCGGTGCGACAGGGACTGTGCCTCGCTCACGGGCGCGGGGTCGAGGTCCGCCCACTCCTCCAGCCGCAGCCGTATGACGCGGCCCCTGTGCAGCCAGAATCCGAGCGCGACCGCCGCCGGGACGAACAGGACCGCCGCGAGGACCAGGGCCACGATTCCGGACACCGGGTCGAAGCCGCCCTCGCCGAGGCTCTGGATGGCCAGCCCGACGCACGCCCAGCCCAGCACGGCGACCGCCGCCAGCAGCCACAGCAGCAACAGCCGCGCGATCCCCAGACCGCGTCTGCTCAGCTCCGCCAGGGCCATGGACCGGTCGGCGAGGCGGGCCGCGTCGTCGGGCCAGGAGCGCAGTTCCTCGGGAGGCGGGGGCGGCGGCAGGGGCCGGCGGGTGATCATGCGGCAGAGGGTAGCGGGGCGGCTCGGGGCCGCTCCGTCCGGGAGGCCGTTCGGCCGGGGCGTCCGGTGGCCTCGGGCAGCGTGGTGCGCGTCAACTCCGGTGCGGGCCGGGGCGTACGACGGTAGCGTCGCCTTCTCCGCCTCCGTGAGCCCGGACGTACGGATGACCGTACGTCCGTCACTGCCTTGGGATACGCCATGAACTCCGCCACCGAACGCACCATCCCGCCCGCCACCGCCGGTGAGCGCGAGATGCTGCGCGGCTACCTCGACTTCCACCGCGCCACCCTCGTCCTGAAGACGGACGGCCTCTCCGACGAAGAGCTGCGCCGCTGTTCGACGCCGCCCTCCACGCTCTCCCTGCTCGGCCTGGTCCGGCACATGGCGGAGGTGGAGCGCGCCTGGTTCCGGCGTGTGATCAACGAGGAGGACATCCCGCTCGTCTGGTCGGCCGAAGGTGACTTCCAGGTGGCGTACGACGCGAGTACGGCCACCCGCGAGGAGGCGTTCGCCGCGTGGCGTACGGAGGTGGAGCACGCGCGCCGGATCGAGGCCGCGGCCGACTCCCTGGACGTCACGGTCCATGCCGCGCGCGCCGGGAAGGAGGTGTCGCTGCGGATGGTGATGCTGCATCTCATCCACGAGTACGCCCGCCACAACGGCCACGCGGACCTCCTCCGCGAGGCCGTCGACGGCACGGTGGGCGTCTGAACACCCGTCTGAACACCCGTCTGAACGCCCGCCCGGGGGCGCGGTCTCAGCGGGCCGGCGTCTCCGGTACGACCAGCCGCAGCGCCCAGCGGTAGTGCGCCACCGCCCGCGCGACCCCGATCAGCCCGGCGATCCACAGGACGGTGCCCGCACCCATGGCGTAGGCGACCTCCGCGTACGTGTCCTCGCCCCGCTGGGCCGTGGCCGGGACGACGAACGCGAGCCACAGCCCCGAGGCGCCCGCGGCGAACGACGTCAGCAGCCAGCTCAGGCTGCGCCCCGGCATCCGCAGCCGCGCGTCGCCCTCCGGGTCGCTGTCCAGCGCCGCCCACCGGGTCATCAGCCCGCGCATCACGCGCTCCCTGCGGACCGAGAGGCCGAGGAAGACCCCCGCCGGGATCAGCGCGCCGAGCCCGAGCGCCAGGACGGGCACGGTGAGCACGGCACTGAGCGGGTCCATGCCGTCGCCGAGCGCGACCAGTACGCCGCCGATCAGCGCCCACCCGAACTGCACGCCCAGCACCAGCAGCCAGAAGACCACCAGCGCGGCCGGCCCCAGGCTGCGTCCGCCGAGATGGGTGAGCACCCCGGCCCGGTCCGCGAGCAGTGTCGCCCGGTCGGGCCAGGAGCGCAGGTGCGCGGGCGGTGGAGGCGGCGGCAGCGGCGTACGGCGTGACATGTGCACGAGGCTACCGACCGGGCGTCCCCCGCCCGCGCCCGCGTCGTGTTCCTTCGGGATGCGGCGCCGGGGGTACGCCGGTTCACTGGGGGGAGCGGCGGCCGAGGCGATGAGGGGCACACGTCATGACCAGGCTCGTTGACGGGGCAGGCGGGACGTCGCCGGCGGTGGACGGCAGGCGCCTGCACTTCGTCTTCGAGTCGGCCTGTGACCGTACGCCCTCGGCTCCGGCTCTGGAGTGCGGGCAGCAGGTGCTCTCGTACGCCGAACTCGACGCGCGCGCCAACCGCCTGGCCCGCTATCTGCGGGGGGCCGGGATCGGGCCGGGGGCCCGGGTGGCGATGGTGCTGCCACGGTCGGTGGACCTGTACGTGTGCCTGCTCGGGGTCGGCAAGGCCGGCGCGACGTTCGTCCCGGTCGATCCGGCGTCCCCGCCGGACCGGGTCGCGTACATCGCGGAGGACGCCCGCGTCGACGCCGTACTGACCCTGACGGGGCTGATGCCCTCCATGAACGGCTCGGCCCGCCGGGTGATCACGCTGGACGCGTGCGCGGGGGACATCGCCCGCCAGTCCGCCGCCCGCCCGGACCCGCCCGGGTCCGGGCCGGGGTCGGGATCCGGGTCCGGGTCCGGGTCCGGATCGCCGCCAGGGTTCGCGCCCGCGTTCACGTCGGTGTCCGGCGCGGGGGCCGGGGATCCCACCGCGTACATCATGTACACCTCAGGCTCGACCGGCAGGCCCAAGGGCGTGGAGATCGCCCAGTCCAGCGTCTGCAACTTCCTCGACGTCGTGACCCCGGTGTACGACGTGCGCCCCGACGACCGGGTGTACCAGGGCATGACGATCTCGTTCGACTTCTCCATCGAGGAGATCTGGCCGACCTGGTCGGCCGGCGCCACGCTGGTCGCGGGCCCGGAGGGCTCCGGGCGGCTCGGCGTCGAACTCGGCGAGTTCCTCGGCGACCGCGGGATCACCGTTCTGTACTGCGTACCGACCCTGCTGGAGACCATCCCGTACGAACTGCCCCGCCTGCGCACCATCGTCGTGGGCGGCGAGGCCTGCCCCGCCCCGCTGGTCGAGCACTGGAACAGGCCCGGCCGCAGGATGCTCAACACCTACGGGCCGACCGAGACCACCGTCACCGCGACCTGGACGACGCTGCGGCCGGGGCGGGCCGTGACCATCGGGAGGCCGCTGCCGACGTACTCGGTGGTCCTGCTCGACGAGCGGCGGCGGGCCGTCTCCCCCGGCACCGTCGGGGAGATCTGCATCGCGGGTCCCGGTGTCGCCCGCGGCTATGTCGGGCTGCCGGAACTGACCGCCGATCGGTTCGTCACGCACCCGCTGGCACCCGGGGGCGGCCGGCTGTACCGCACCGGGGACCTCGGGCGGGTGCGGGCGGACGGGGAGATCGAGTTCCTGGGCCGGGCCGACGACGAGGTGAAGATCCGCGGCCACCGGGTCGATCCGGGCGAGATCGACAGCGTCCTGCTGGAGGACGACGCGGTGGAGGAAGCCGTCACCGTCCTGACCGCCACTCCGGCGCGCGCGGGCCAGGCGCCCGGGGGCGGACGCGAGTTGTGCGCCTACGTCGTCCGCGCAACGGGCCGGGCGGAGGGACCGGACGGACCGGACGGACCGGACAGACCGGATGGACCGGATGACGATGCTCTGATCGCGCGGCTGCACGAGCGGCTGCGGCGCCGGCTGCCCGCGTACATGGTGCCGACCCTGGTGGACATCCTGCCCGAGCTGCCCCTCATGCCGAGCGGCAAGACGGACCGCAAGCGGCTGCCCGCCCCGACCGGCCGGCGGCTGGTGGGTGGCGGCCACGTGGTGGCGGCGGAGGGGGAGTTGGAGACGGGGGTACGGGACGCCTGGGCCCAGGTGCTCGGGGTCGAACCCGAAGAGCTGTCGGCCGAGGCGGACTTCTTCACCGACCTCGGCGGTCACTCGCTGCTCGCGGCCCAGGTCGTCTCGGTCCTGCGCGACCGGGACGTCGGGGCGAGCACCGCGCTGCGCGACCTCTACGCGTACCCGACCGTACGCGGCCTCGCCGCCCGGATCGCCACCGTACGGACCGCCGCCGGGTCCACGACGGCAGGGCAGCCGGAGAGTGCGCCCGCGCGTCCCGCGCCGGTGCGCCACAGCAGCCGGCGTATCGCGGTCGCGGGGGCGGTCCAGGCGGGCGTGATCTACCTGGTGATGCTCGTCCTCGGCCTGCCGGTGGCGTACGTGTACAGCCGGCACGGCGGAGTGATCTCCCTCCGGTCGTCGGCGCTGGCGACGGCCGGGGCCGGCGTGAGCTATCTGGTGGTGCGCTGGCTCCTTCCGGTCGCGCTTGTACGCCCGCTGTCGGCGGGGATCCGGCCGGGCCGCCACCCGTTGTGGGGCCGTACGTATCTACGGCTGTGGACGGTGCACCTGCTGCTGGCCCTCGGTCCGCTGCCGGCGCTGAGCGGGTCCCCGCTGATGGCCGCCTATCTGCGGCTGCTCGGGGCGCGGATCGGCGCGCGCACCACGATCGCCACCGGCCTCATCACCCTGCCGGCCATGGTCCGCGTCGGCGACGACACGTCGATCGGCTACGGCGTCCTGCTGTCCCCGTGGCGGGTGGCGGACGGCTGGGTCACGGTCGCGCCGACCGAGATCGGGGCGCGCTGCTTCGTGGGCGCCAACGCCGTCCTCGAACCCGGCGCGCGCATGGGGGCCGGGGCCGGGCTCGGCGAACAGTCCGTCATCGGGCCCGACCGGACGGTGCCCGCGGGCGCGTACTGGTCCGGCTCCCCGTCCCGCGCGGCGGACCGCCCGGACCGCCCCGGTGTCGAAACCCCATGTGAGGCCGACATGCGGACGGCCGACGCTCACACGACCGACGCGCGAACGGGCGACGCTCACACGACCGACGCGCGGACGGCCGACGTACGTGCGCCCGGAGTGCAGGCCGCACCCGACGTACCCGCGACCGGTGGCGGCTGGCGGCGGCGCCATCTCGCCGCCTCGCTCGTCGGCCTGGTGGCCCTGGAGGCCGCCGCCCTGGCGACGACCCTTCCGGGCATCGCCCTCTTCTGGTGGGCGGCGCTGACCTGGGGCACCCCCGGCGGCTTCGGCGCGACCCTGCTGTACGGTCCGGTCTTCGTCGGCACCGTCTGCTGCACCGTCGCCGTGGGCAAGCGGCTGGTCCTGTCGAGGACGCCCACCGGTGTCCACCCGGCGCACTCCTGGCTCGGGCTGCGCAAGTGGGTGTCGGACAAGCTGCTGGAGCTCAGCCTCACCTACACCAACGCGCTGTACGCCACCCTCTACACCGCGCCCTGGCTGCGGCTCCTCGGCGCACGGATCGGCCGGCGCGCCGAGATCTCCACCGTTTCGCACGTCGACCCCGACCTCCTCACCCTCCGCGACGGCAGCTTCGTCGCGGACCTGGCCGGCATCGGGGCCGCCACCTACGAGTCCGGCCGGGTCACCTTCGGCCCCACCGAGGTCGGGCGGCGCGCGTTCGTCGGCAACGCCGCGCTCGTACCCGCCGGTACGCGCACCGGGGCGGGGGCCCTGGTCGGCGTGTCCACACTCCCGCCGCCGGACGGGGTGCCCGACGGCACCACCTGGCTGGGCTCGCCCGCGCTCCGGCTGCCGGTACGCCAGAGCAGCGGCTCGTTCCCCGAGGAGCTGACGTTCCGCCCCGCCCGGGGCGCCGTACTCGGGCGCCTGGGCATCGAGTTCTTCCGCGTCACCCTGCCCGCGACGGTACTGAGCTGCGGCGTCTACCTGTATCTGCTGGCCCTGTCGTGGCTGACCGGCCGGCCGGGTCTCCTGGTGCCCGTCCTCGTGACGCCGGTCCTCCTGGGAGCCGCGAGCCTCCTGGTCATCGCGTTCTGCGCGGCGGCCAAACGGCTGGTCGTCGGTGTCTACCGGCCCCGGGTCGAGCCGCTGTGGAGCCTGTTCGTACGCCGTACCGAGTTCGTCACCGGTCTCTTCGAGGCCGCCGCGGTCCCCGCCGGGGTGGCCTTCCTGATCGGCACGCCCTATCTGCCGTTCGTCCTGCGCCGGTTCGGGGCGCGGGTCGGCAGAGGCGTCTGGATCGGCACCACCTTCCTCACGGAGTTCGACCTCGTCGACCTCGGGAACGACTGCGCGATCGGTCTGCGCGCGTCGTTGCAGACCCATCTGTTCGAGGACCGCGTCATGAAGATGTCGCGGGTCACCGTCGAGGACGGTGCGACCGTCGGCGCCCGCTCGGTCGTGCTCTACGACTCCGTCGTCGGCGCGAACGCCCAACTCGGCGCGCTCTCACTGCTCATGAAGGGCGAACACCTCCCGTCGGGTACGGACTGGTCCGGTATCCCGGCGGAGGCCGTCACCGGCTCTCCTTGAGGAGATCCCGGATGTACTTCCGCGAGGCGGAGGGCGAAAGGGCGGCGGCCGTGAACGCGTCCCACACGCGTGCGTATGCCTCGACGTCGGCCCGCGTCTCCAGCAGCGTGCCGCCGGTGACATGCTCCAACCACGCGACGTCGACGGACGGTTCGCCCCGGAGCGAGAGCAGCGTGAACGGGGTGTACTGATCGGCCGGGACCGCCGCGTCGAGGGGCAGGATCCGGAGGTCGACGGCGCTGCGCCCGCCCATGTCCAGCAGGTGCTCAAGCTGCTCCCTGACCACCTCCCGGGACCTGCTGATGCGGTGGAGGACGGACGCCTCGACGATCGTACGCAGCCGGAAGTCCTGCTGTGGGCCGAGGAGTTCCTGCCGTTTGGTGCGGGTCTCGACGAACGGGGCGATCTCCTGCGCCGGGAAGCGGGTCCCGAAGATCTCCCGCATGTACGCGCCGGTCTGGAGCAGGCCGGGGAGCACCGCCGGGTCGTACTCGCGCACCAGGTCGGAGTCGGCCTCCAGCGTGAGGTAGTCCCGGAGCGAGTCGTGGAGCTGAGGGCCTTCACCGCTCCACCAGTCCACCTTGTGGATCTCCTTGGCGAGCCGTTTGATGCTCGCGATGTACGCCGTGTCGTCGATTCCGTAGAAGTCCAGCAGGACCGTCAGATCGAGCGGCCTTATGCCCCGCTTGCCGTTCTCGATCTGCGAGATCTTCGGCTGCCCGCACTGAAGCTTGTCGGCGATGTCCTGGACTTTGTATGCCCGTTCGAGGCGGAGTCGCTTCAACTCGTTGCCGAGCCGCCTGCTGCGCACCGTAGGCATGTCACTGTGAGCCATGCACCCATCGTGACGTGCCACCGCTCCGCGCAGAGATGTCTTCGAGGCGGATTCACTCGTCAGTATGAAGCGCCGGGGGCATATCTTGCCCCGCCAGGAGAAGCGATTTCGCCGCGCACCTGGACGGACTGGGACGTATCCGCGATGAACTGGTAGAAACATGGCGTCATGACAAACACGCCGGTGGCCGCCGTGGCCTCCTCGTCACACCGACCGAGGCCCATCTGTCCGTCACCGTCAGTGATTTCGCTACGGCCGTTCCAGCGAAGTGAGCCCGTTCCTCCACGGCGGGGGACGGCCGAGGGCTGATGCTGACCGAGGAGCCGACCGAGCACCGGGAGGGACCGCTTCCAGGTCCCGGCCCGAGCCCGGTTGCGGGTCCAGGTCCGAGAGCGCAAGGAGTTGAGCTGACCGTGGCTGTCGAAGCGAGCGCCATCATCAAGGAGTTGAACCACTACCTGCTTGGCCACCCTGACGAGACGTCGTCGACGATGCCCCTGTTCGACGCGTTGCTGGACCACTCCAGGCAAGGGCTGTGCCTGCACCACGGGAGCTGTCCGGTGGTCAGGGCCGGTGCCATCCTGATGGACGAGCAGGGGCGGGCGCTCGCCCTGCGGTACGGCGACGCCTGGGGGTTCGCCGAGGGCGCCCCCGACCCCGCGGACCAGTCGCTCAGCCGCACCGCGACCCGTGTGCTGGAGGAGTTCGCGGGCGTCCAGAACGTCTGGACGGCGCCCGGCGAGGAGGGCCCGATCCTGGTCGACGCCTCGCCCGCCGCGCCCGAGGACGGACGCCGCACCCGGTACGGCTTCCGCTACCTCTTCCGGGCGCACTCGCGCGTCCTCGTCCCCGCGATGACCGCGCTGGGCCGGGCGCGCTGGACCTCGCTGGACGAGATCGGGCCGCCGCTGCTCCGTACGCGGCTGAAGGACCGGCTGGCGGTGTCGAGATGAGCCCGACCGCGCAGCAGATCGCTTACGTACTGGCCGTGTTGGCGCTGGGCGGATCGCTGGCGCTGGCGATCTGGCGGAGCTGACCGGGCTACGGGGTCTCCCGCGCCCCGGGTGGACCGAGTGCGGCGGCGCGGCGGCTGAGCAGGTCGCGCTCGCGTTCGTTACGGGTGAGACCGGCCGCCCGTTCGAACTCGGCGCGCGCCTCGGCCGTACGGCCCAGCCTGGCCAGCAGATCGCCCCGGACGCTGGGGAGCAGGTGGTACGTCTTCAGCGCCGGGTCGTCGGCGAGGGCGTCCACCAGGGCGAGTCCGGCCGCCGGGCCCTCGGCCAGGGAGACGGCGACGGCGCGGTTCAGTTCGACCACCGGGGACGGTGTGAGCGCGGCGAGCCGGCCGTACAGGACGGCGATCGCGGGCCAGTCGGTCTCCTCGTACGTCACCGCGCGGGCGTGGCAGGCGGCGATGGCCGCCTGGAGGGCGTACGGCCCCGGCGCGGCGCCCGTACGCGCGGCGAGGGAGCCCGCGTGGGTGAGGGCCGCGAAGCCGCGCCGGACGAGGAGCTGGTTCCAGCGGGACCGGTTCTGGTCGGCGAGCAGGACGGGCGCGCCGTCCGGTCCCGTACGGGCGGGCGTCCGGGACGCCTGGAGCTCCAGCAGGGCGGCCAGCGCGTGCGCCTCGGGCTCGTCGGGCATGAGGCCGGCGAGCACCCGGGCCAGGCGCAGGGCGTCCTCGCAGAGGCCGGGGCGGAGCCAGTCGTCACCGGCGGTGGCCGAGTAACCCTCGTTGAAGACCAGGTAGATGACCTCCAGGACGGAGGAGAGGCGCGCCGCGCGCTCGGCACCGTACGGCACCTCGAACGGCACGCCCGCCCTGGCGAGGCCGCGCTTGGCGCGCACGATGCGCTGGGCGACGGTCGCCTCGGGGGCGAGGAAGGCGCGGGCGATCTCGCCGGTGGTGAGCCCGCCGAGGAGGCGCAGGGTGAGGGCGATGCGGGCCTCGGTGGAGAGGACGGGGTGGCAGGCGGTGAAGATGAGGCGGAGGAGGTCGTCGTCGATGTCCTCCCCGATGCCTCCGCTGCCGGTGCCGGTCAGCGCCGCGTCGGGGGTCTCGGGGCCGGGGGCGTCGGTCAGGGCGCGGCCGACCTCGGCGAGCTTGCGGGCGTACGTCTCGCGGCGGCGGACGAGATCGATCGCCCGGTGCCTGGCGGTGGCCATGAGCCAGGCCCCCGGCCTGTCCGGGACGCCCGACTCCGGCCACTGCTCCAGCGCCGCGACGAGGGCGTCCTGCGCGATCTCCTCGGCGATGCCGATGTCGCGGACGATGCGCGCGACGACCGCGATGATCTTCGCGGACTCGATCCGGAAAACGGCTTCCACGGCGCGGTCCGCGCCGCACGCGTGATCCGCCCCGTCCGTGCCGTCGGCGTGCTCCGCCCCGGTCCGCCCGTCCGGCCTGTCTGCCCCGTCTGCCCTCACGGGCACCCATCAGAGCACACCCGCCGGACGGGGGCGCGGCGAACCTCGCGGGCGGGTTACTCGGCGATCTGCCGGACCTCGCAGGTGATGTCGAACTCGCCTTCGTGCACCTCCACGAAGCGCCGCGCCCACTCGACGGCCTCGGCCTTGTCCTTCGCCTGCATGATCGCGTAGCCGCCGATGACCTCCTTGGCCTCGGTGAAAGGCCCGTCGGTGACGGTGAGCTTCCCGCCGTCCTGACGGACCCGCACCCCGTCGGAGGTCGGCGTCAGCCCGGCGGTGTCGAGCATGACACCGGCCTTGGTGATCTCCTCCAGCAGCGCGCCCATGCGCTGCTGGAGTTCGGGGCTGGGGCCGCCCGTCGCGGTGGCCTCGTCGATACGGATCAGGGAGAGATAGCGCGGCATGGTGACTCCTCGGTTCGGGGCGGGCTGTTTCCCGCCTCTCACCTCTTACGTCGAACGGGAGACGGCCGGATCGACACACGCCGGGAAATTCTTTCCAAGATCTTTCGGATGTGCCGTCGGGTCTGGACGCGGGCGACATCGCGGGGCGCGCGCGGCGATGTCACGGTGGAGGTCCGGCGGTGTTCCTTCGGGCAGCGCGCGACGCCCTCCTGGTCCGCGATCGTGCCCCTGGGCCGCTGCTCATCGTGCCCGCCCGCCTCTAGGGTCGGCAGTGTGAGCCTATGGACTTCCCTCGAACCTGCATCGACGACCATGGACGCGGGCGCGACCAGATCCGTGACGCTGCGGCTGCGCAACACCGGTGACGTCGTCGATGAGTACCACTTCGTCCCGGTCGGCGACCTCGCACCGTACGCCACCGTCGAACCGACCACCCTGCGGCTCTACCCGGGCACCACCGGTACCGTCGCCATCACCTTCGCGCCGCCGCGCACCCCCGACTCCGCGGCGGGACCGCATCCGTACGGGGTGCAGGTCGTGCCGACGGAGCATCCGGACGCCACGACGGTGGCCGAGGGCAACATCACCATCACCCCCTTCTCGGAGCTGCGCGCCGAACTCGTGCCGCCGACCGTCAAGGGCCGGTTCCGGGGGCGGCCCAAGCTGGCCGTCGACAATCTCGGCAACGTCAAGCTCACCGCGTCCGTCAGCGGCAGCGACAACGGTGACCAGCTCTCGTACGAGATCCTGCCCGGCAGTGTCCAGATCGAGCCGGGCCGCGCCGCGTTCGTCAAGACGACGCTGAAGCCCCGTCAGATCACCTGGGCGGGGCAGAAGCAGGAGCGGCCGTACACGCTGGACATCCGCAGGTCGGGCGCGGAGCCGACGCCGGTGGAAGGGATGTACGTGCAGCGCGGTGTGCTGCCGTACTGGCTGATGACGGTGCTGAGTCTGCTGCTGGTGCTCACGATCACCGGGCTGATCATGTGGTTCAACTACCGGCCCGCCGTGCGGAGCCTGGCCAAGGAGAAGGTCGAACCGGTCGCCGCCCAGTCCATCAAGCCCTCCGACTCCCCGGCGCCGAAGCTGCCCGAGGCGCCCAGCGCGCCGGAGACCCCGGAGCAGCCGCCGGCGCCGTCGGAGGACGCGGGCGACGGCGACGGCGAGAAGGACTCCGGAGGAGGGGGCGAGGAGAAGGAGAAGAAGGACCCGGCGTCGCGTACCCGCGTCCAGATGAGGGACATACGCACGGACAAGTGCGCCGACATCCTCGGCCGGGAGAGGGGCGCGGTGAACGGGCCGGTCAAGCACTCGATCTGCAACCCTCCGGACGAGGACAACCAGTTGTGGAACCTTGAGGTGCGCTACGAGAACAAGAGCCCCAAGGGGACCAGCCTGTTCCAGATCAGGAACGCCACGGACGAGCTGTGCATGGACCTGGGGGGCTACGGGCCCGTGGAGTCCGGGACGCCCATCGGCGAGTTCCACTGCGACGGCACCACCAACGACAACCAGCTCTGGTGGCTCGACCGCCAGCCCAACGGCGGCGACACCCTGTCCCACTACTGGATACGCAACTCCGCCAGCAACGACATGTGCCTGAAGCTGACGCGCTTCGACCCCGCTGTCGACGACTACGGCAAGGACGCGGCGCTCGTGGTCATGAAGTGCACCGAGGGCGACGGCGGGGCCTGGAAGTTCATCACGGAGAAGCGTGCCAAGGAGCTGGCACAGGGCGGCTGAGCTCCGCTCGCCCGTACAGCGGGCGAGCGGTGACGGACGGCGCCGCCACGGACGGGCTCATCCGGGGCCGTGGAGTTCACCCAGCGCCGTACTCAAACCGTCGGAAGTGAGGGGCTCGCCCGGCAACGGGCGGGCCCCTTCGGCGCGCAGGCCGTCCAGGAAGAGCGCGAGCAGCCGACGCCAGGATCCGGACGCGGCCGTCTCCGCCGCCGGTACGGCGCGGCCCAGCGCCGCCAGCGCGAACAGCACGTCCTCGACCGACACGTCGCCCCGTACGGTGCCGTCCCGGCGGCACCGTGCCAGCAGGGCGTCGACCGTCGCGGCGTTGTGGAGGTGCAGCGCCTCCAGCGTGGGGACGCCCGGCATGGCCGTCGTCATCAGGTCCGTGACGCCCCGGTCCGTGGCCAGCCCGGCGAAGGTGCGCTCCAGATAGGCCGTCAGCCCCGCCCAGGGGTCCACCGCCTGCCGGGCGCGCTCCCCGGCCTCGATGGTCGCGGCGAGCCCTTCGCCGAAGACGGCCTCGATCAGCGCGGCCCGGTCGGGGAAGCGCCGGTAGAGCGTGGCGTTGCCGACCTCGGCCCTGCGGGCGATCACATCGAGCGGGGCCTCGACGCCCTGCTCGGCGTAGACCGCGCGGGCGGCGGCGATCACCCGCTCCCGGTTGCGCTGCGCGTCCTGTCTCACGGCCGTACCGTACCGTGACGCCGCCAACCGTGGAGCACTCCCCACTTCCTGTTATCGTCGGACCCGGAAAGTGGGGAGCTTTCCCCGCTTAAGATCTCCGGCCCCGGGAGCCCGCCATGCCCACCCACCCCACGAACCCCACGAACCCCCTCAACCCGCCCGACCCCACCGGTGACGGGGTACGCGCCGAGGACGCCGGCGCCGAGGACCTCGCCCTGGGCGACCGGCCCGGCTTCACCGCCGACCCCTACCCCCGCTACGCGCGGCTGCGCGACGCCGGCACCGTCCACCCCGTACGTCTCCCCCTCGGCGCGCCCCAGTGGCTCGTCACCGACGGCGCCACGTCCCGTGCCGCCCTCACCGACACCGCGCGGATGCGCAACGACATCCGCCACTCCTCCTCCTGGAAGAGCGACGGCGGCCACGCCGTCGGCCGCAACATGCTCCAGGTCGACCCGCCCGACCACACCCGGCTGCGCCGCCTGGTGGCCCGGGAGTTCACCGCACACCGCGTACGGGCGCTGCGCCCCCGCGTCCAGGAGATCGCCGACGGGCTGCTCGACGCCGTGGAGGGGGACGGCCGGGCCGATCTCGTCGACGCGTACGGCTTCCCGCTGCCGGTCACGGTCATCTGCGAGCTGCTGGGGGTCCCCGTCGCCGACCGGGAGCCGTTCCGTGCCTGGTCGGCGGCGATCGTCGCCGCGACCGGCCCGGAGGCGGGGCAGCGCGCCAACCAGGAGATGACGGCGTACTTCCTCGGCCTCATCGAGGCGAAACGCGCCCTCCCGGACACAGCCGCGGAGAGCGATCTGCTGCACGCGGTGATCCACTCCACCGACGAGGACGGAACCGGATCCGGGGACCACCTCGACACGGAGGAACTGCTCGGCATGGCCTTCGTGCTGCTGGTCGCCGGGCACGAGACCACCGCGCACCTGATCTCCAGCGCCGTCCACCACCTGCTGCGCCACCCCGACCAGCTCGCCGCGCTGCGCGCCGACTGAACGCTGCTGGACGGTGCGATCGAGGAGACGCTGCGGTACGAGCCGCCCGTACAGGCCACTTCGTACCGGCACACCGCCGAACCCGTCACCCTCGGCTCCACCCGGATCGCCGCGGGCGAGCCCGTCATGTTCTCGATCGCGGCGGCCAACCGGGACCCCGCGCGCTTCCCCGACCCGGACCGCTTCGACATCCACCGCGACCCGGCCGTCACCCGGGGCCACCTCTCCTTCGGCCACGGCATCCACCACTGCCTGGGCGCCCCACTGGCCCGCCTGGAGGGCGCCATCGCCCTGCGCACGCTGCTGGAACGTTTCCCGTCCCTGACCCTGGACACCGGAGCAGCGTCCCCCGACTGGCGCCCCGGCCTGCTCCGCGGCCTGAACCGGCTGCCGGTCCGCTGGTAGCCGGGCCGCGCGGCGCCCGGGCATCCTGGAGCCGGCTCAGCCCTCCGGGGGCTCCGGGATCTCCTCGCCGAGCGCCTCGAACCGCCAGCGGTGGACCGGGCGGGCGATCAGGTCCGGGGCCGGGTCGGGGAGTTCGGGGCGGTCGGCGTCGTACGGGCCGTGCCACCAGGTGATGACCAGGACCCGGTCCCCCGGGGCCCGGAACAGTTCGCGGCGCAGGGGCGCGTACGGGAGTTCGTACGCGCCCGCCCAGGCCAGCAGTTCCCCGCCCCGGCCTGGTGCGGCCTTGGCCTCCCACATCAGCGCGACCGTCATGTCTGCCTCATGAGTACAGGTTGTCCTTCGCCAGCTCGTGAACGTGGTCGTGGTCATGACCGTGCGCGTGGCCCTGCGCGTGGCCCTGTGTCTGGTCGTGGTCGGTGCTCGGTACGTGCGGCTCCGTCACCGGCAGCGAGGAGTCCGCCGACAGTGCCCAGTCCGACGCCGGCCGCCCCCGGGCCACCATCTCCGCGCCCAGCGCCGCCACCATCGCCCCGTTGTCCGTGCACAGCCCCGGACGCGGCACCCGCAGCCGGATGCCCGCGCGCGCGCACCGCTCCTGCGCGAGCGCGCGCAGCCGGGAGTTGGCCGCGACCCCGCCGCCGATCATCAGATGGTCGACGCCCTCGTCCTTGCAGGCGCGGACGGCCTTGCGCGTCAGTACGTCGACCACCGCCTCCTGGAAGGAGGCCGCCACGTCCCGTACGGGCACGTCCTCGCCCGCTGCCCGCTTCGCCTCGATCCAGCGCGCCACGGACGTCTTCAGCCCGGAGAACGAGAAGTCGTACGGGGCGTCGCGCGGCCCGGTCAGTCCGCGCGGGAACGCTATGGCTGCCGGGTCGCCCTCCCGCGCCAGCCGGTCGATCACCGGGCCGCCGGGGAAACCGAGGTGCAGGACGCGCGCGATCTTGTCGAACGCCTCGCCCGCCGCGTCGTCGATGGTCGCGCCCATCGGCCGTACGTCGCTGGTGATGTCCGGCGCGAGCAGCAGCGACGAGTGGCCGCCGCTGACCAGCAGCGCCATGGTCGGCTCCGGCAGCGGGCCGTGTTCGAGCTGGTCGACGCAGATGTGCGAGGCCAGGTGGTTGACGCCGTACAGCGGCTTGCCGAGGGCGTACGCGTACGCCTTCGCCGCCGAGACCCCCACCAGCAGCGCCCCGGCGAGCCCGGGACCGGCCGTCACGGAGATCCCGTCGAGGTCACGGGCGGCGACCCCGGCCTCCTTCAGCGCGCGCTCGATCGTCGGAACCATCGCCTCCAGGTGCGCGCGGGAGGCGACCTCGGGCACCACGCCGCCGAAGCGCGCGTGCTCGTCGACGCTCGACGCGATGGCGTCGGCGAGCAGCGTCGTACCGCGCACGATGCCGACACCGGTCTCGTCGCAGGAGGTCTCGATGCCGAGGACGAGCGGTTCGTCAGCCATGGTTCTCAGTTCCTGCCGTCTCTGTTCCGTCTACCGGCACTGTTCCGTACGCCGGCTCTGCCCCGTGCGCCGGCTCCGCTGCCTCCGCCGGCTCTGTTCCGTCCGTGTCCTGGGCGCGGAAGCGCATGACGAGCGCGTCGACATTGCCCGGCTGGTAGTAGCCGCGGCGGAAGCCGATCGGCTCGAAGCCGAACCGCTCGTACAGCTTCTGCGCCCGCGTGTTGTCGACCCGTACCTCCAGCAGGACCTCTTCGCACTCGAAGGCGGTGGCGTGCTGGAGGAGGTCGGTGAGGAGGCGGGAGCCGAGGCCGGTGCCCCACTGGTCGCGGGCGGCGGCGATGGTCTGTACGTCGCCGAGGCCACCGGCGGCGGCCAGCCCGGCGTACCCGACGATCTTCCCCTCGCCCCGCTCCCCCGCGGCCGTCTCGGCGACCACGTAGCGCCGCGTCGCCCTCGGGCCGCGCGCGTGCGCCAGCTCCGACCAGAACATCCCCGGTGACCAGGCGTCCTCGGGGAACAGCTCGTGTTCGAGCGCGAGCACCGGTTCGATGTCCCACCAGCGCATCTCGCGCAGGACGACAGCGGCGGAATCCAGGGAGGCGGTCACTTCGGGGTGACCACCTTGTAGTTCTTGGGCACCTGCGCGTCCGGCCGCCGCAGATAGAGCGGCAGCGGCGCCAGGAACTCCCCGCCCGCGGCGAGTCTCTCGGCGGCCAGCGCGGCCAGCGCCTCGGCCGACTGGTGCTCGGGGTCCCGCGCGTCCGGGAAGACGTCCGGGTAGAGCAGCGCCCCCGCGCCCACCACGGGCACGCCCGCCATCTCCTCCGCGAGGTCGGCGGGGCGGTCCACCGCGGGCTCGGTCAGCCGCGTACGGGCGTCCGCGTACCGCGCCCAGTAGACCTCCTTGCGGCGCGCGTCCGTGGCCACCACGAACGGCTCGGTCAGGCCGGACGCGTACGCCAGCCCGTCCAGGGTGCAGAGCCCGCGCACCGGGACGCCGAGCGCCGAGCCGAAGGTCACGGCCGTCACCAGACCGACCCGCAGCCCGGTGTACGGTCCGGGCCCGACCCCGACGATCACCTCCGTCACGTCGGCGAGTCTCTTCCCGGCCAGGGCGAGGACCCGGTCGACGGCGGGCAGCAGCAGCTCCCCGTGGCGGCGGGCGTCGGTCCGGCGCTCGGCGGCCAGGACGGAGGAACCGTCGTGGAGGGCGACGGTGACGGCGGGCGTGGCGGTATCAACGGCGAGCAGAAGCACGCAAACAGCCTACGGCTCCCGGCGCCGGGGCACGGCGCCCCGCCCCGTCATCCCGCTGCTGCTAACGTCACCACGGAGTCATACGTACGAGAGGTGGATCAAGGTGTCCAGGAGCAGCTCGGGAATCGTGGCCGGGCTCACCGCAGCGGCTGTCGCCGTGGTCGGTTTCCTCGCCTTCCAGGCATCGGCGAACGTCCCCGACACCCTCGGGAAGCCCAGGAAAGCCGCCCCCAGCTCCTCCTCGCCCCCCGCCGCCGGCACACCGGCGCAGAAGCCGAAGGACCCGACGGCCGTGCCGGCCGCCTCGGGCACCGGGGAGCGGGTCGTCTACGCGCTGGCCGACCGGCGGGTGTGGCTGGTGGACGAGAAGAACCGGTCGACGAAGACGTTCACGGTCATGCCGAGCACGGTCAGCCCGCCCCCCGGCTCGTACACCGTGACTTCCCGGTCCGGCTCCGTGACCGGCTCGGACGGCGTACGGATCGAGCACGTGGTGCGCTTCACGACCGTCGAGAACGTGGCGATCGGGTTCAGCGCGGCGGTCGACGGCACGCTCACCAGCCCTGACCCGACGCTGAAGACGGGCGGAGTCAGGATGCGGGTGGCGGACGGGAACGCGATGTGGACGTTCGCGACGGTCGGCTCGAAGGTCGAAGTCGTCCCGTAGTCCTCTCCCGGTCCGCTGCTCCGAACGTCGGATGTGCGGTTGTCGGACCTGTCAGGCGGCGTCGCGCTCCCGTGCGGCGCCGCACCGCTGTTCGCCGCTCTCCCTCAGCAGCTCCAGCCCGGTGTCCTGCCCCGCGTCCGGCTCGGGCGCGTGCGGCGGCGTGGAGACGGCGCGCGCCGCGGCACACGACGCCAGCAGGTCTTTCATGGAAACGGACGACGGTGACAGCGATCGCGCCAGGTACGACGAGGGCTGCGGACGGATGTCACGCTCGGGCGCCGGCATGGGTGCCTCCTGAGGCTCCGGGGGCAGGCATGGTTAGGTAGACCTAACCAAGTCTCCCTTCCATGTGACCACGCACGGCACGGCCCACGCAACATTTTGCCGACGTCTTGTCGGAACGTACGGAACGACTGACCGGATCACGGCACGATCCGTGGATTCCACGAGGGGTTGCCCGTCGGTTCCACGAGGGGCTGTCCGTCGCTTGCACGAGGGGTTGTCCGTCGGTCGTACGAGGGGTGCTTCGAACGGTTCTACGAGGTCGGTGGGGCCAGCGAGGCCAGATCCGCGTCCGTCCACCGGGCGCCGAGCCCGGTCAGTGTCACGGTGCGCCGGTCGTCCTCCCCGGCGTCCGGCGCGGGCCCGGCCCCGCCCACGACCCGGTCGATGACGACGTGCAGCCGGTCGTCCGACAGCTCCTCGACCTTGCCGTCGCCCCACTCCACGACCACCACGGAGTCCGGCAGCGAGACATCGAGGTCCAGGTCCTCCATCTCGTCGAGACCGCCGCCGAGGCGGTACGCGTCGACGTGGACCAGCGCGGGGCCGCCGGTCAGGGAGGGGTGGACGCGGGCGATCACGAAGGTCGGGGAGGTGACGGCCCCCCGTACCCCCAGGCCCTCGCCCAGACCGCGCGTCAGGGTCGTCTTGCCTGCGCCCAGCTCGCCGGTGAGCATCACCAGATCGCCGGGGCGGAGCAGCGCGGCGAGGCGCAGGCCCAGTTCCGTCATCCGTTCGGGCGAACCGACGGTGAGGGTGACAGAGGCCTCGGGGGAGGTGACAGGAGCGGCGTCAGGCGCCGGGCTGTGCGGTGCTTCCATGCGTCCCCACGTTAGACGGTGCGGGCACCGCCCCGACCCGTACCAGCAGGTCGGCCAGCCGGTCCGTGACGACCTCCGGGTGCTCCAGTATCACCAGGTGGCCGCCGTCAGGGACGATCACCAGCTCCGCGTCGGGCAGCAGATCGCCGATGGCCTCGCTGTGCGAGCTGGGGGTCACGAGGTCGTTCTCCCCCGCCAGCACCAGCGCCGGGACCTCCAGGAAGGCCGGCAGCGCCTTCGCCTTGTCGTGCTCGGTGAAGGCCGGGTAGAACTCGGCGACGACATCGATCGGGGTGGACTCCAGGAGCCGTTCCGCGAACCGCGCGACGGCCGGGTCCACGTCCTTCGAACTGAACGAGTACCGCTTGATCACCCCCGCGGCGATCTCCGCGGTGGCCCGCCGCCCGCGCTCGACCAGCTCGGCCTGCGAGCCGAGCATCCGCAGCACACCGGGGAGCACGCTGCGTACGGCGTTGACGCCCAGGGTCGGCAGCCCGTACGTGACCTCGGCGAGCTTTCCGCTCGACGTGCCGATGAACGCGACGCCGACGACCCGGTCGCGTATCAGCTCCGGGAACTGGTCGGCCAGCGCCATCACCGTCATGCCGCCCATGGAGTGGCCGACCAGCACCAGCGGCCCGTCGGGCGCGGCGGCGTCGATGACGGCCTTCAGGTCGCGGCCGAGCTGGTCGATCGTGACCGGGACGGCGCCGGGCCCGCGCTGGGCCGCGCCGCGGGCGGAGCGGCCGTGGCTGCGCTGGTCCCAGTGGACGGTACGGACGAGGCCGCGCAGCGCGGCGCGCTGGAAGTGCCAGACGTCCTGGTTGAGGCAGAAACCGTGGCTGAAAACGACCGTGACGGGGGCGGGCGCCTTACGGCCGAAGAGCCGCCGCCGGCGCGATCCGGCCGGCCCGGTGGTCCCGGCGGCCCCGGTGGTCCCGATTGCCCCTTCCGCCTCGGCCGCCTCCCCGGAGGTGACGTCGTCGACCTCGTAGTACAGCTCCGTACCGTCGTCCGCGAGGGCCCTGCCCGGGGTGCCGCGCAGGGCGCCGTACGGTCCCGCCGCGTCCAGCGCGAGCCGCGCCTTCCTGCGGATGCCGCGTCCGACGGTCATCCTCTCGATCGCCACACCGGCGGCGGCCCCGGCGGCGATCACGCCTATGGCGGCGCCCGCGATCCCCGTCGCCCTGCGCCAGTTGCCGCTCTCGCTCACGGTGCGCTCCCCGTCGTCGGCCCCGGCGGTTCGGTGGTGAGACCGCCCGGCTCAGCATGCCCGCTCTCGTTCAGGTGGACGCGGGGGACGCGGGAACCGATGCGGGTGACGATCTCGTACGCGATGGTCCCCGCCGCCTGCGCCCACTCCTCCGCGGTCGGCTCGCCCCGGTCGCCGGGGCCGAACAGGACGGCGGTCGTGCCCGGTTCGGGCGTGTCGCCGCCGAGGTCGACGACGAACTGGTCCATCGCCACCCGCCCGGCCACCCGTCGCCGCACCCCGCCGACCTGCACGGGTCCGCGCCCGGAGGCGTGCCGGGGGATGCCGTCCGCGTACCCGAGCGGGATCAGGCCGAGCGTGGTCTCCTCCGGCGTGACGTAGTGGTGGCCGTAGCTGACGCCGTGTCCCTTCGGCACCCGCTTGACCAGCGCCACGGACGCGGAGAGCGTCATGACGGGACGCAGGCCGAAGTCCTCCGAGGTGCCCAGCTCCGGGCTGGGCGAGATGCCGTACATGGCGATGCCCGTCCGGACGAGGTCGAAGTACGACTCGGGGACGGTGAGCGCGGCCGGCGAGTTGGCGATGTGCCGTACCTCGGGTTCGACGCCCGCCTTCTCGGCGTACGCCACGACCTCGTGGAAGACCTCCAGCTGGGCGGCGATCGAGGGGTGTCCCGGCTCGTCGGCGCAGGCGAAGTGCGACCAGAGCCCGGTGATCCGGACCTCGCCCGCGGCCTGCGCGGCGAGCGCGGCACCGACGAGTTCCGGCCAGTCGGCGGGCTGGCAGCCGTTGCGGCCGAGCCCGGTGTCGGCCTTGAGCTGGATCCGCGCGGGCCGCCCGGCCGCGCGCGCGGCGGCGGTCACCTCGCGCAGCGCCCACAGCCCGCTGACGGACATGTCGAGATCGGCCTCGATCCCCTCCCGCCAGGGGTCGCCGGGCGTCCACAGCCAGCACATCACCCGGCCGCCGATCCCGGCGGCCCGCAGCGCGAGCGCCTCGTGGGGTGTGGCGGTCCCGAGCCAGGTGGCCCCGGCGGCGCGGGCGGCGCGCGCGACGGGCAGCATGCCGTGTCCGTACGCGTCGGACTTCACGACGGCCATCAGCGCGACGCCGTCCCCCACACGGGAGCGCAACGCGCGCACATTGCCCCGCAGGGCGGCGAGATCGACTTCGGCCCGCGCCCGCAGGGTCGCCGAGGTCTCCATGGTTCCGGTCATCGGGCCCAGTCTCTCAGTTCGCCGTCCGAGCCGTGTGATCACGGTGGCGCCGCCCCCGCGAAGCCGCCGTCGTGCCGCCTTCGAAGCCGCCCCCGTAGCCGCCTTCCGAGCCGCCTGGCCGGATCAGTCAGATCAGGCCGAGGCCGATCTCCACCGGGAAGGGAGCCGCGGCCTTGACCACACCGGTGGACACGTCTCCGTTCCGGTAGACCCTGGCCGCGGGGTCGAGAACGTACGTGTACAGGAGGGGAACGCCGGTCGCGGCCTGCTCGATCCTCCAGTAGAAGGCGATGCCGGCCTGGGCGTACTGCTCCACCTTCACGACCCGGTCCGTGGTCTCCGACCCCGGTGAGACGACCTCCACGACCAGCAGCACATGCTCGGGGCGGGTCGGTGTGGTGTCGATGGTGTCCGCGCGGTACACGATGACATCCGGACGTCGATTGGGAGTGGTACGTCCTGGAGCCGGACGTCGACGTCCGTGTCGGCGTTCCGGTCAGGACCGGCGGCGGCGTCCAGGGCGTTCGCCGGAATCCGGGCCAGGCGGTTGTGCCGCTTCGACGCGCTGGGACTCACGACGACCATCCCGTCCACGATCTCGATTCCCGCGCACCGCTCCTCGGACCAGGAGTCGTACTGCTCCGCCGTGATCTGCTCGTGCATCCACGCGGGGGCGACCAACTCGGCGGTCATGACGCGCCTCACTGACATCGCGGGGCGGGCGGGTTCCCGCTGAGGTTCAGCCTACTGGGCACGCTCTTCCGCCTCGCCCCGCCAGTACCCGTCAGCCCCCGTCCCCCACCACGTTGCGCCACGCCTCGCCCACGCCCGCCGCCACGTCGTCCGCCGCCACCGGTGCGCCGTGCGCGGCCAGGCGGGCCGCCAGGCCGTGCAGGTAGGCCGCCGCCGAGGCCGCGTCGCGGGCCGGGAGGCCGGTGGCGAGGAGGGATCCGGCGAGGCCGGAGAGGACGTCGCCGCTGCCGGCCGTGGCCAGCCAGGGGGTGCCCGTGGGGTTGACGCGGACCGGGGTCCCCGGGTCCGGGGCGGCGATCAGGGTCGTCGAGCCCTTCAGCAGGGCCGTCGCGCCGTACCGGGCGGCCAGTTCCCGTACCGCCGCCAGCCGCCCCGACTCCACCTCGGCGCGGGGGACGGAGAGCAGCGTCGCCGCCTCGCCCGCGTGCGGGGTGAGCAGCGTGTCGGCGGTACGGCGCCGTACCGCGGCCTCGGTGACGTGGCGCAGGCCGTCCGCGTCGACCAGGACCGGTACGTCCGAGGCCAGGACCTCGGCCACCGCCGAGCGGGCCCACGAGCCCTCGCCGAGCCCCGGGCCCACCACCCACGCCTGGACGCGGCCGGCCTGCGACGGCGGGCCGTCGTGCACCAGCGTCTCCGGGAAGCGGGCGAGGACCGCCTCGCTGCCGGGGCCCACGTACCGTACGGCGCCCGCGCCGCCGCGCAGCGCGCCCGACACCGCGAGGACCGCCGCGCCCGGGTAGCGGGCGGAGCCGGCGACGACGCCGACGACGCCGCGCCGGTACTTGTCGCTCTCCGCCGTCGGTACGGGCAGCAGCCGCGCCACGTCCGCGTGCTGCAGCGCCTCCAGGTCGGGGACGGACGGCAGATGGGGGCCGAGGCCGATGTCCACGAGGCGCAGCGCGCCCGCGTGCGCGCGCGCCGGGTCGATGAGCAGGCCCGGCTTGTACGTGCCGAAGGTGACCGTCGCGTCCGCGCGCACCGCCCGGTCCGCCGCCTCGACCTCCCCGCTGTCCGCGTCGACACCGCTCGGCAGGTCGACGGCGACGATCACCGCCCCCGCTCCCCGGGCGGCCCGTACCACCGGCACCGCGTCGGGCCGCAGCCCGCCGTGGCCGCCGATGCCGGTGATGCCGTCCAGCACCAGGTCGGCGGCGGCCAGCACCTCGTACGGGTCGTCGGCGACCCGGCCGCCCGCGCCCAGCAGCGCCGTCAGCCCGCCCCCGTGCGCGCGGTCGGGTGCGAGGAGCACCGCCGTGACCCCGGCGCCCCTGCGGGCCAGCCGCGCCCCGGCGTACAGGGTGTCGCCGCCGTTGTCGCCGCTGCCGACGAGCAGGACGACACGCGCCCCGTACACCCGTCCGAGCAGGTCTTTCAGCAGCCCGGCGCAGGCGGCGGCGAGGCCGGCTGCGGCGCGCCGCATCAGCGTGCCCTCCGGCAGCCGCGCCATCAGCTCGCGCTCGGCGTTCCTCACGGTCTCCACGCTGTAGGCGGTACGCATCAGCCCTGCTCTCTCCTCGGCTCGCCCGGCTACCGTTCCCCCTGCCGTCAACCCTCCGCGATCACCACGGCGGACGCCACCCCCGCGTCGTGGCTGAGCGAGACGTGCCAGCTCCGTACGCCCAACTCGGCGGCGCGCGCGGCCACCGTCCCCGTCACCCGCAGCCGTGGCCGCCCGGTCTCCTCCACGTACACCTCGGCGTCCGTCCAGTGCAGCCCGCCGGGCGCGCCGAGCGCCTTGGCCAAGGCCTCCTTGGCGGCGAACCGCGCCGCCAAGGAGGCCGTACCGCGCCGTTCGCCGCTGGGGAGCAGCAACTCGCTCGCCAGGAAGAGCCGGTCGGCCAGTTGCGGGGTGCGCCGCAGCGACTCCCCGAACCGGTCGATCTCCGCGACGTCGATCCCCACCCCGATGATCACTCAAATCCCTCTCTTCCCTCACTGCACCGCTTACTCCACCGTGACCGACTTCGCCAGGTTCCTCGGCTGGTCCACCTCGTTGCCCCGCGCCGTCGCCAGCTCGCACGCGAACACCTGCAACGGCACGGTCGCGACGAGCGGCTGAAGCAGCGTAGGCGTCGCCGGGATCCGGATGAGGTGGTCCGCGTAAGGCACCACCGCCTCGTCCCCCTCCTCCGCGATCACGATGGTGCGCGCGCCCCGTGCCCGGATCTCCTGGATGTTCGAGACGATCTTGCCGTGCAGCACCGAGCGCCCGCGCGGCGACGGTACGACGACCACCACCGGCAGGTCGGGTTCGACCAGCGCGATCGGGCCGTGCTTCAGCTCACCCGCCGCGAACCCCTCCGCGTGCATGTACGCGAGTTCCTTGAGCTTGAGGGCGCCCTCCAGGGCCACCGGATACCCCACGTGCCGGCCCAGGAACAGCACCGTCCGCTTGTCCTTCAGGGTGCGTGCGAGGGCCCGTACGGGCTCCATCGTGGCCAGGACGCGCTCCACCTCGCCCGCGATCCGCCCCAGGTCGCGGACGACGTCCCTGATCTCGTCGCCCCACTTCGTACCGCGCCGCTGGCCCAGGTAGAGCGCGACCAGATAGCAGGCCACGAGCTGGGTCAGGAACGCCTTGGTCGACGCGACGGCGACCTCGGGGCCCGCGTGCGTGTAGAGGACCGCGTCGGACTCCCGGGGGATGGTCGAGCCGTTCGTGTTGCAGATGGCCAGCACCTTCGCGCCCTGTTCGCGGGCGTGCCGCAGCGCCATCAGCGTGTCCATCGTCTCGCCGGACTGCGAGATCGCGACGACGAGCGTGCGCCGGTCCAGGATCGGGTCGCGGTAGCGGAACTCGCTGGCCAGCTCCACCTCGCAGGGCAGCCGCGTCCAGTGCTCGATGGCGTACTTGGCGATCAGCCCGGCGTGGAAGGCCGTACCGCACGCCACGATGACGACCTTGTCCGCCTCGCGCAGCACGGCCGCCGGGATGCGCACCTCGTCGAGGGTGAGCACGCCCTCGGCGTCGATCCGGCCGAGGAGCGTGTCCGCGACGGCCTTCGGCTGCTCGGCGATCTCCTTGAGCATGAAGGAGGCGTAGCCGCCCTTCTCGGCGGCGGAGGCGTCCCAGTCCACGTGGTACGAGCGGACCGCTGCCGGGGCGCCGTCGAAGTCCGTGACCCTCACGCCGTCGCGGCGCGCCTCCACCACCTGGTCCTGGCCCAGCTCGATCGCGGAGCGCGTGTGGGCGATGAACGCGGCGACGTCGGAGGCGAGGAACGACTCGCCCTCCCCGACCCCGACCACCAGCGGCGAGTTGCGGCGCGCGCCGACGACGACGTCCGGCGCGTCCGCGTGGACGGCGACGAGCGTGAAGGCGCCCTCCAGCCGGCGGCAGACCTGGCGCATCGCCTCGGCGAGGTCGCCGCAGGAGGAGAACGCCTCGGCGAGGAGGTGCGAGACGACCTCGGTGTCGGTGTCGGAGCCGAGGTCGTGGCCGCGTCCGGCCAGCTCGGCGCGGAGCACGGCGAAGTTCTCGATGATCCCGTTGTGGACGACGGCGACGCGGCCCGCGTTGTCGAGGTGCGGGTGGGCGTTGGCGTCGGTGGGGCCGCCGTGCGTGGCCCAGCGGGTGTGGCCGATACCGGTGGCGCCGCTCGGCAGCGGGCTTTCCACCAGGGTCTTCTCCAGGTTGAGGAGCTTGCCCGCCTTCTTGGCCGCGGCGAGCCCGCCGTCGGCGAGGACGGCGACCCCGGCGGAGTCGTACCCCCGGTACTCCAGGCGCTTGAGGCCCGCGATGACCACATCGAGCGCCGACTGCCCGCCCACGTAACCCACGATTCCGCACATACCAGTTCCTTCCCGGCCGTATCTGACTTTCCTGATGTTCCTGATGGCTACTGGCCGTTCCGTGCCTTTTCGACCTCGTCGGACGGCATCGTCGCAGACCGCGCACCGGGGGGCGGGGACCTCGCACGCACGCCACGTGACCGACCCCACCCCCGGCGGCCTCCCCGGACCGCCGGTCGCGCCGGACAATGGCCAGGTGATCACCCCGCCGCCGTCGCCACCGTCGCCGTCCCGGAGCCCCGCCCGCCGGACCGACCACGGGCCGACCCCCTACGTCGACCTCACCCGGGCCGAGTGGAGCGCGCTGCGCGACAAGACCCCGCTGCCGCTGACCGCCGACGAGGTCGAGCGGCTGCGCGGGCTCGGGGACGTCATCGACCTGGACGAGGTACGCGACGTCTACCTCCCGCTCTCCCGGCTGCTCAACCTGTACGTCCAGTCCACCGCGGGGCTCCGCGGCGCCCTCAACACGTTCCTCGGGGACGCGGGCAACGGGCACGGCGCGCAGCGCGGCACCCCGTTCGTCATCGGGGTCGCCGGGAGCGTGGCCGTGGGCAAGTCGACCGTGGCCCGGCTCCTCCAGGCGCTGCTGGCCCGCTGGCCGGAACACCCGCGGGTCGAACTCGTCACCACCGACGGCTTCCTGTACCCGATGAAGGAGCTCCAGGCGCGCGGGCTGATGTCCCGTAAGGGCTTCCCCGAGTCGTTCGACCGGCGGGCCCTGACCCGGTTCGTCGCGGACATCAAGGCGGGCAGGGACGAGGTCACCGCGCCCGTCTACTCACACCTCATCTACGACATCGTGCCGGGCGAACTGCTCACCGTACGGCGCCCCGACATCCTCATCGTGGAGGGGCTGAACGTCCTCCAGCCCGCGCTGCCCGGCAAGGACGGCCGGACGCGGGTGGGGCTCGCCGACTACTTCGACTTCAGCGTGTACGTCGACGCGCGTCCCGAGGACATCGAGAGCTGGTACCTCAGCCGGTTCCGCAAACTCCGTGAGACGGCCTTCCAGGATCCGTCGTCGTACTTCAGGAAGTACACCCAGGTCTCCGAGGAGGAGGCCCTGGAGTACGCCCGTACGACCTGGCACACCATCAACAGGCCCAACCTGCTGGAGAACGTGGCGCCCACCCGGGGCCGCGCCACGCTGGTGCTGCGCAAGGGCCCGGACCACACGGTGCAGCGGCTCTCCCTGCGCAAGCTCTGACACGTACGTGTACGTGTACACATGTACATGTACGTGTACCTGCGGCGGTCCACCGGTTCGGAGCGCGGCTCGGAACACGGCAGCCCCGGGGCGAGTGCCCCGGGGCTCCGCCGTGCGGTCACTCCTCCCCCCGCGTAGGCGCACGGCGGGGGCGAAGTGACGAGGGGGGCGAGGTGGCGAGGCCGCCCGGTTCACGCGGGCGACGGGCGCCTTTCCCGTACGGCCGCGTCGAACAGCAGCCTGGCGGCCACCGCGGCCCCGTCGGTGCGGATCGTCGCGGCCACGGCCCGCGCCCGGTCACGGGTCGCGGGGGCCAGGGCCGTGGCGAGCGCGGCGGACAGGGACGCGACGGTCGGGGTCGGGCCGTTGTGCGCGGCGCCGATGCCCAACGCGGCCACCCGGCCCGCCCAGTACGGCTGATCCACCATCTGCGGGACGACCACCTGGGGCGCGCCGGCCCGGGCGGCCGTCGCCGTCGTCCCCGCGCCGCCGTGGTGCACCACGGCGGCCACCCGGCCGAACAGCGCCTGCTGATTGACCTCACCGACGACGAGACAGTCGTCCCGGTCGTCGATCACCGCCAGGTCGGCCCAGCCCCGCGAGACCACCGCGCGGCGGCCCCGCGCGCGCAGCGCCTCGATGGCCACCCGGGCGACGTCCTCCGGGGCTCGCATGCTGCCGAAGCCGACATACACCGGTGGCGCGCCGGCGTCCAGGAACGCCACCAGCCGCTCCGGCAGCGGCCGTTCGTCCGGAAGGATCCACGCGCCGGTCTGTACGACGCCCAGCTCCGCCGGCTCCCGCCAGGGGCCCAGGACCGGGTCGGTCGCCAGCCACGGCTCGTCGGTGAAGACATGGTCGCGGACGTTGTCCACCGGGGGCAGGTCCATCGACGCCCGGTGGGTGTTGAGCGCGTCGCCGAACAGCTCCGTGATGCCCTGGGCGTCCAGGTCCCACAGGGCCAGGTTGCCGGTGCCCTCCGGCGGGGACGGCCAGCCCTCCCGCCGGGCCGGCGGGTGGTGCGGCGACGGCAGGGAGACCGGGTGGTAGCTCGCGTACACGTACCGGATGCCCAGCTTCTCCGCCACGGACCGCGCGGCGACCTGCGCCAGACCGGCCGCCACCACGGCGTCGCACCCCTCGGCCGCCGCGGCGACGGCGTCGAACTGCTCGGCGACCATCGCGAGACGGAGCCGGGCCAGTTCCGCCGCCGACGGCGCCGCCGCCCCGTGCATGAACGTGCGCACCGGCCGCCCGACCGGCACCAGCTCCACGCCGACCCCGGCCAGCAGCTCCGCGAACTCCTCGTCCGGCGGCGCGCACACCCGCGCCTGGGCCCCGAGCTCCCGCAACCGCACCGCGAGCCCCACCAGCGGCTCGACATCCCCGCGCGACCCGTACGTGGACAACAGCACCCGCATGTGGCGACTCCCCATTTCAGTGATCTCCGGCCCTGGTCGGCGATTCTGCGGCACGCCCCGGCCCTTGCCGCAAGACCCCGGGCACGCGCTACGCGATCAGGGCGTCTGCCGGTACAGGCTCCGCTTCGGGCGGGAGTAGGCGGAAGGCACGGCCTGTGCCATCGTCGCCGCCGCCGTCGCGGCAGCACACCGCGGGATGCGGCGCTTCTGCGTGACCTGCTCCACCGGGAGCGGTGGCACCGCGTGGCACCGCATGACACCGCATGGCGTCACTTGACTCCATCTGGCACCACGCGGCATCACGCGGCACCATTCCAGACCCTCCAGGGCGCACGAACACGCATGGCGCCACCACCACCCAAGGGCGCCCGCCGCACGTTTCCGCAGGTAGAACCCACCCACACCCTCCCCACCCGCGTTAGGCGCCACCCACACTTGCTCAGGGCGCCATAGTGGTGCCATGATGACGTCATGGACCTCACCCCGTACGTCGACACCCTCCGCCGCGAACTCGCGGTGGCCGCCGAAGCCGGCGGCAGCGAAGCTCGCGAGCTGGCCGAGAGGCTCACCGCCCCCCTGGAGTCGGCGACCCGGCTGACCATGCTCAACGTGCTGTCCGCCGCGATGGACGAGATCACCCGCGAACTCGCCCCCGGCTCGGTCGACGTACGGCTGCGCGGGCTCGACCCCGACTTCGTCGTGACCCCGCCGCCCACCGACGGCGGCACCTCCGCGGAACCGGCCGCGTCCGTCGAACCGCTCAGGACCCCGGCCCCGGCCGACGGCGACGAGGGCGGCACCGCCCGCGTCAACCTGCGCCTGCCGGCCCACCTCAAGGCCCGCGCCGAGGAAGCCGCGAGCCGCGAGGGCCTGTCGGTCAACGCGTGGCTGGTGCGCGCCGTGTCGGCCGCGGTCGACGGCGGCACCCGGCCGCGCACGACGGAGAAGAGCCGCACCATCGGACAGAGCTTCACGGGCTGGGTGCGCTAGACCGGTTCCGCAAGCCCCACCCCTCAGCCGCACCGGGCACCCCCGCACCGCCTGCACCACTTCACCCACACCGCGCCCCACCAGCGAGGACGCTCCCCAGACCCAAGAGGACGGGACAGCCATGCCTTCTTTCGACACCCCCGCACCGATCTCGGTCGCCGCCCGCGTGGAGGCCGGTTCCCTCCAGTTCACCGCGGTCGGCCGCCTCGACACCGTCGCCGAGGTGCGGCCCCGCGACCCGAAGCGGGACCAGGACGTACGGGCGGCCGACCAGACCGAGGTGACGTACGTGAACGGCGTACTGACCGTCAGGACGCCCAAGCCCCATCTCCTCGGCCGGACCGGCACCGTCGACGTGACGGTCGAGCTGCCCACGGGGTCGCACGTCGACGTGACCGGCGCCTGGACCCAGGTGCTCGGCGAGGGCCGGCTCGGCGACGTCCATGTGAAGACCTCGTCCGGCGACGTCCGCCTCGACACGACCGGCCCGCTGAGGCTGACCGCGGCGCACGGCTCGATCACCGTGGACCGGGTCGAGGGCCCGGCCGAGATCAGCACCAGCTCCGGCAGCCTGCGCGTCGGGCTCATCAACGGCCCCGCCGTACTGAAGAACTCGCACGGCACCACGACCGTCGACGCAGCCACCGGCGAGCTGCGGGTGAGCGGCGCCAACGGCGACATCGAGATCCGGCGCGCCGAGGACTCGGTCACCGCCACGACCGCCCACGGCACCCTGCGCGTGGGTGAAGTGGCCCGTGGCACCGTCCAGCTGGAGACGTCCTACGGCGCCATCGAGATCGGCATCCGCGTGGGCACGGCCGCCTGGCTCGACGTCAGCTCGGGCTCCGGCCAGGTGCGTAACACGCTCACCGCGTCCGAGACCCCGGAGGAGGCCGAGGACACCGTCAAGGTCCGCGCCCGCACCCGGCACGGCAACATCGACGTCCGCCGCGCCCAGGGCTGAGCACCGGTCCCACACGCTCGCTCACGCACACCCTCACTCAGCCCGGTCACCTCACCCCTCGAACGGGAGGGCCCCGTGCCTTCATCTGTCATGCCCACGTCCAAGCAAGGTGGCGATCACCCGTCACCGGCCGCCATCTCCGCCGTCGGGCTGCGCAAGTCGTACGGCGACAAGACCGTCCTCGACTCCATCGATCTGCGCATCCCGGCCGGGTCGGTGTTCGCGCTGCTCGGGCCGAACGGCGCCGGCAAGACCACCGCCGTGAAGATCCTCTCCACGCTCGTCGCCGCCGACGGCGGGCAGGCCCAGGTCGCGGGCCACGACATCGCCACCTCACCCGACGGGGTACGGGCCGCTATCGGCGTCACCGGGCAGTTCTCCGCCGTCGACGGGCTGATCACCGGCGAGGAGAACATGCTCCTCATGGCGGACCTGCACCACCTGCCCAAACGCGAGGCCCGGCGGATCACCGCCGAACTGCTGGAGCGCTTCGACCTCGTCGACGCCGCGAAGAAGCCCGCCCAGAGCTACTCCGGTGGCATGAAACGCCGCCTCGACATCGCCATGACCCTCGTCGGCAGCCCGCGCATCATCTTCCTCGACGAGCCGACCACCGGCCTCGATCCGCGCAGCCGCCACACCATGTGGGGGATCATCCGCGAACTCGTCTCCGACGGCGTCACCGTCTTCCTCACCACCCAGTACCTGGAAGAGGCCGACGAACTCGCCGACCGCATCGCGGTACTGAACAACGGCAAGCTCGCCGCCGAGGGAAGCGCCGACGAGCTGAAGCGGCTCATCCCCGGCGGCCACGTACGGCTCCGCTTCTCCGACCCGTCCACATACCAGCGAGCCGCCGTCGCACTGGGCGAGGTCACCCGGGACGACACTGCGCTGTCCCTCCAGATCGCCGGCGACGGCAGCCAGCGCGAGCTGCGCTCCGTCCTCGACCGGCTGGACGCGGCCGGCGTCGAGGCCGACGAACTGACCGTGCACACCCCCGACCTCGACGACGTCTTCTTCGCCCTGACCGGCCCGGCCACCGTGCCCCACCAGTCCGCCCGGCCGACCCGGCCCACCCAGTCCACCCAGCCCGAGCAGCCCGAGCAGCCCGAGCAGCCCGAGGAGAACGTCCGATGAGCGCCCTCACCCTCGCCGTACGCGACTCGAACACCATGCTGCGCCGCAATCTCCTGCACGTGCGGCGCTACCCGTCCCTCACCCTGAACCTGCTGCTCACGCCGGTCATGCTGCTGCTGCTCTTCGTCTACATCTTCGGCGACGTGATGAGCGCCGGCATCGGGGCCGGCGGGGCGGACCGGTCCGCGTACCTCGCGTATCTCTTCCCGGGCATCGTGATGCTGACCATCGGCGGCAGCACGATCGGCAGCGCGGTGTCCGTCTCGATGGACATGACCGAGGGCATCATCGCCCGCTTCCGTACGATGGCGATCCACCGCGGGTCGGTGCTCATCGGGCACGTCGTCGGCAGCGTGCTGCAGTGCGTGATGAGCGTGGTCCTGGTCGGGGCCGTGGCCGTGGCCATCGGGTTCCGGACCACGGATGCCACCGCCCTGGAGTGGGTCCTGGCGGTCGGGCTGCTGGCGCTCGTCTCCCTGGCCCTCACCTGGATCGCGGTCGGGATGGGCCTGTCCAGCCCGACCGTCGAGGCGGCAAGCAACAACGCCATGCCGCTGATGATCCTGCCGCTCCTCTCCAGCGCCTTCGTGCCGGTCGACGCGATGCCGGGCTGGTTCCGGCCGATCGCCGAGTACCAGCCGTTCACCCCGGCCATCGAGACGCTGCGCGGACTGCTCCTCGGCACCGAGATCGGCCACAACGGATGGCTCGCCGTCGCCTGGTGCCTCGCCCTCTCCGCACTTGGCTACCTCTGGTCCACGTCGCTCTTCAACCGCGACCCGAAGTAGCGGGCGACCCACGACGAGAACCCGACAGCGGCTCGCCCCACCCCGTGGGACGAGCCGCTACGCGTGCGCCGCCCCGGCCCCGGTGACGTCGGCCACCGGGACGCCTTCACGCCGTATCCGCTCCGTCCCCCAGACACCGAGCGGCCGGAGCGCGTCGTTGAGCGTGCGCCCGTGCTCGGTCAGGGAGTACTCCACCCGTGGCGGCACCTGTGCGTAGACCTTCCGGTGGACGAGACCGTCCTCCTCCATCTCGCGCAGATGCTGGGTCAGCATCTTCTCGCTCACTCCCGGCAGCCCGCGCCGGAGTTCGGCGAAGCGGCGCACGCCATGGGCGTCGAGTTCCCAGAGGATCAGCCCCTTCCACTTGCCGCTCACCACGTCGAGCCCGGCGTCGATACCGCAGATGTACGGCCCGAGCCGCGGCGCCTTGGCCATCGCCGATCCCCTTACTGAAAGGTAAGTACCGCAGAAAATAGTGGGTACTTCCGAGATTAACGGTGCCCTCCGAGCATGGAGGGGTGAACGAACAACACACACGACACGCCCATGTCACCATGCTCGGTCTCGGCCCGATGGGCCGGGCGATGGCCCACACCCTCCTCACCGCCGGCCACCCGGTCACCGTCTGGAACCGCACCCCCGCCCGGGCCGACACCCTCGTCACGGCCGGAGCGACCCGCGCGGCCACCCCCGGCGAGGCGGTCGCGGCGAGCGACCTCGTGATCCTCAGCCTCACCGACTACCAGGCGATGTACGACATCCTCGGCACCGCCACCGCCTCACTGGCGGGCCGCACCCTGGTCAACCTCAGCTCGGACACCCCCGACCGCACCCGCGAGGCGGCGCACTGGGCAGCGGGTCACGGCGCCGCCTTCCTCACCGGTGGGGTCATGGTCCCGGCGCCGATGGTCGGCACGGAGGCGGCCCACGTCTACTACAGCGGCCCCGCCACGGCGCTGGAGAACCACAGGGCGGCGTTGGCACCGCTCGGCACACCGAAGTACCTGGGCGAGGATCCGGGCCTCGCCCAGACGATGTACCAGGCCCAGCTCACCGTCTTCCTCACCACCCTGTCCGCCCTGATGCACGCCACCGCGATGCTGGGCACGGCAGGAATGAAGGCCAGGGACACACTGCCGGAACTGCTCTCCTCCGCCGACTCGACGGGCGCCCTCCTCAGGGCCGGCGAGGAGACCCCGGGCGCGGCGCTGGACGCCGGAGAGCACCCGGGCGACCTCAGCACGGTCACCATGATGGGCGCGACGTCCGACCACATCGTCGACACCAGCGCCTCCCTCGGCCTCGACCTCGCCCTCCCCCTGGCGGTACAGGCCCACTACCGCCAGGCGATCGAGAACGGCCACGGCGCCGACAACTGGACGCGCATCATCGACAGCATCCGGAAGCGATAGGGGCGGCACCCCGCTCAGAGACCCGCCCGCGCCCCCGCGACGAACTCCGCCCAGGCGGCGACCGGCACGACGAGCGCGGGACCGGCCTTGTCCTTGGAGTCGCGGACGCCTACCTGGTGGGTGGGGGTGAGGTGGGCGACCTCGACGCAGGCGGTGCCGTTCTCCGCGCTGTACGAAGACGTGAACCAGGCCGGTTCGGGGGCGGCCTGGGTCTCTATGCGATCGGGCATGAGTCAGATCTCTCGTGCTAGTTGTTGGAGGAAATTAGGCGTCTCGATCGGGGCGAGGGCGCCCGCCCGCAGCGCGTCGAACCTCCGGGAGAAGGACCACGCGGTGGTGTCCTTGTCGCTGATGTTCGATCCATCGGCCGCGTCGACCTGAACGACCACCGGAAGCGGTGCTTCGAACTCCAGCAGGTTGAAGTTGAAGCTGCTCCGGTACGTGGCCGTCCCCAGGGGAAGGATCTGAACCGTCACGTTGTCGCGGCGCGCGAGCGTGGTGATCTCTTCGAACTGCTCCCGCATCACGTCCGAATCGCCGACGACCCTTCGGAGCGCGCCCTCGTCGAGAATGGCCCACAGCTCCAAGGGGTCCTCCCTCCGGGTCAGGGCCCCCTTCCGCTCCATCCGGAGTTGGATGTGGCGCTCCACGAACTCGGTCGTCGTCTCCTCGACCGGCTTGGCGGTCTGGAACATCTCACGTGCGTACCGTTGGGTCTGCAACAAGCCGAAGACTACGTACGGTTGCCAGGTACGCATCCGGCGAGCCCCACTCTCAAGGCCGATGTACATCCCCATGCCGGACGGCAGGACGCTGCGGTAGACGGACCACCATCCCCGGTTGACCGAGTCGCGGTGGACCTTCACCAGGAATTCCACGTCCTCCTCGTCCGTCACGCCGTACCGGTCGAGCAGGTTCTTGAGGTCCTGAACCTTCGGCAGACCGGTCAGCCCGTTCTCCACGCGCTGCAACTTCGACGGCGAGAACGTCAACCCGGCCACGGCCTGAGCAAGGGTGAATCCAGCCTTGTCCCGCAAGTGCCGCAACTCCCATCCGAGTTGCATGCGCCGGACCGTGGGTCCCGTTGGAGCAGCCACGTGTGTACCTCCGTGGTGAGAGAGCCTGCCGCATCGCGGCGCCTGTTGCGAGTCTGACGCCTCGTGTCCGCCATGCACAGGCTTGAGCGCGTTCGATCACATATACCAATTCATGTGGGGTACCCACTTTTGGTTGCCGATTCCGAGTCCCAGACCTCACGCTGGGGCCAGTTACCGACTCATCACCAGCGGTAATCGGCGCGCAAGTTGCCCCGTGGGGGCGTGCGCCCCAGCAACAGAACCACCGCCGGGAGACCCCCATGCCTCTTCCCCCCAGCAACCCCGCCCGCCCCGTTCACCCCCCGCGCATAAAGACCGACCTGGAGCCCCGGCCCGTCCTCTCCTCCCCCCTCGGGCATCCGGCGTACAGCCAGACCATGCCCTGCGCCCCCGAGTCCGCGCGCCGGGCCAGGCTCCTGGTCATGGCCGCGTGTGCCGCGTGGGGGGTGCCCGATGTCTCGGATGCCGCCGCGCTCGTCGTCTCGGAGCTGATCGGCAACTCCGTACGGCACAGCGGGAGTCGGCTGGTACGCGTGCTGGTCTCACTGCCCGAGCCGGGGCGGGTCCGGGTGGCCGTCGTGGACAAGTCCCGTACGCCGCCCGTGCCCCGGGCCGCCGAGGACGGCGCGGAGGACGGGCGCGGCCTCCTCGTGGTCGAGGCGCTGGCCGACCGGTGGGGTACGGAACTCCTGCGGTGGGGCAAGCAGGTGTGGGTGGAGCTGTGCCCGGAGACGGACGCCGCCCCGTGAGGCCGCCCACGGGCACCGCCCCGCCCGGTCACCGCCGGGGGCTTCTGGACTCGGCCCTGACCGGCCTGACGACCGCCGCTCTCCTCGCCGCCCTGGGGTACGGATACGGGTACGGATCCGCGCCCGGTCCCGGGACAGCGTCAGACGGCCCCGCCCCGCAGCCACGGGCGCAGCTTCTCCGGGTTGCGGACCGCCCAGATCCGCGTGACGCGGCCGTCCGCGATCTCGAACGACGCCACGGTCGCGACGGCGCCGGCCTGCCGGGCCACCAGGCCCGGAGCGCCGTTGACCGAGCGTTCCAGGAGTTCGAGCCCCGGAGCCTTGCCGGCGATGGCGACCAGGTACTGGGCGATGCGCGCACCGCCCTCGATCGGGCGGAGGACGGTTCCGACCATGCCGCCGCCGTCGGCGGTCATCACGGCCGCCGGGTCGAGGAGGTCGACCAGGGCCGCGATGTCCTTGGTCTCCCATGCCTCCTTGACCCGCCGTACGGCTTCCGCCTGTCCGGCCCCCGTCACCGGAGCCGGTGCGACGCGTACCCGGCGCCGGGCGGAGGCCGCGAGCTGCTTGCAGGCGGCGGGGGTGCGGCCGAGGATGCCGGCGATCTCGGCGAAGGGGTACCGGAAGACGTCGTGCAGGACGAACGCCACCCGCTCTGCGGGGGTCATCGACTCCAGCACGACGAGGAAGGCCATGGCCACCGACTCGTCCAGGACGATCCGGTCGGCGGGGTCGGCGCCCTGGCCTCGGCCGTGGCCCCACTCGGCGTGGTCGGGCAGCGGATCGGGCAGCCACGCCCCGACGTACCGTTCACGCCGCGCCCGCGCGGAGCCGAGCACGTCCAGGCAGATCCGGCCGGTCACCGTCGTCAGCCAGGCACCGGGGGACGTGATCTCGTCCCGCCGTTCCTTCGGCAGCGCGTACCAGCGCGCGTATGCCTCCTGTACGGCGTCCTCGGCCTCTGCCAGTGAACCGAGCAACCGGTAGGCGACGTTAGCCAGTTGGCGCCCCTCGCCGGCCAACTCGTCGGCGCTCGCCCCCGCCGTGCCCATGCCCGACCGCCTCCTCGCCTTACCTTTCGCGGGCCCGCGTCGTCGGGCTGGTGAGACCTTACCGATCCACTGCCCACCGGGCGGAAAAGGGGACCGTGGCATGGCGACCAAGGCGACGGCACAGCGCCGCTTCTCGTTCCTGCGGACGGCGATCGCCCTCCAGACCCTGACCATCTTCCTTCAAGCGGTCTCCGCCGGGCTGCTGCTGACCTCGTCCTACGGCGAGACACTGCACAGCGCCGGAGCCCGGGTGATGTACGGGGCGTCGATGCTGTACGTACTCGCGGCGGTCCTGGCCTGGAAACCGGGCGGCGGCTCGCCCCGGCCCGTGTGGCACGCGTCCGGCTTCCTCGTCCTCGCCTCGGCGCAGGTCGCACTCGGCATCGCGCACGTACCGTCGGTCCATCTCCCCCTGGGCGTCCTGATGTTCGGCCTGAGCGTGCTGGCGCTGGCAGGACACACGAGAACGCGGCCCGCGCCCCAGGGGCACCGGATACCGTCATGAGCGACCGGGTCCGGGGTGACCCGGGCCTGTCGGGGCGGCCCCGGGGTGCCTCATGGCGGGCGGCCCGCCATGGAACACCCCCGGCCCACACCGACAGGCCCCGCCCGAACCGGCGGCTCAGGCCGCCCGTGTTACGACCTCGGGGCCGTCGGGATGTAGTCGAAGTTCGGGGTGAGCGTGCCGAACAGGGCGCCCACCGGCGGGGCTTCGCCGCCGGTGATCGAGGCGACCAGGCGGGACGCCTCCGCCGTGATGTAGAACGGCGCCTTCTTGATGCGGAAGCCCGTCAGGCTCGGGCGGGCGCCCAGCATGACCTCCGCGTATGTGGATTCCGCGATGACGACCTCGTCGGAGACCGGCACGCCGTCGACCTCGATGCCCGCCGCGTAGGAGGGCGTCGGCATCACACGGATGTACGTGGGCTTCAGCGTGATGGTCTTGCCGGACGCCGCGTGGTGGAAGCGGAGGCCGCCCGGGTAGAAGATCCGCCCGCGGATGTCGAGGCCGTCACCGGCCGTCGAGCCGATCGGCATGCTGAAGCCCTTGCGGTTCGCGTCCATCGCGAACGGGGTGATGGTCTCCAGCGTGATGTCCTCGCGCTGCATCCAGGCCAGCGCCTCGTCGCCGAGCGCGATCTGCGCGTCGCCCCACGGGGAGATGTACGCGCCCGGGAACGGGGCGGCGACGGGCGCCGCCCGGTGGGCGGTGACGGGGTGCTGGGCGGTGGTCGCTCCGGCCGAGGTCAGGCCGAGCGGCAGGGAGAGGGCGGCGACTGCGGCGAGGACGGTGAGACGTCGAAGGCCGTGCACAGACATGAGAGCTTTCCTCTTCTTTGATGGAGAACGGCCACGGGCGATCGCCCGGCCTGGCTCAACAGGCTTGTCCGACAAGCGTGTTCATGAAAGATCACGGAATCTCACCCACCGGGCGAACTCGCGTTCCCCCGTCGGGCCTGCCGGATCACGCCTATTCACGCATAGCCATGAACCAGGACAAACCACCACTGGGCCGTACGGAGGAAAACCGTCACGCGAACGGGGCGCCCCGGGCCGTACGGGCGCCTCAAGATCATCGGACACTCCACTCTGAGGCGCACACTCCCGACGCCACTGGAGAAACGCGCATGCCCCGAAACGTCCGCGAACCCGGAGAGCCACGATGCGACCGGGCGTCGCGGCGACGGCTCACCGCCCTCGCCGTCACCCTCGCCGCGCTCACCGCCGGCGCCCTGTACGGCCCGTTCACCGGCACCGGCGCGGCAGGCGGGCACATCGACTCCCCGTCGACCCTGCTCGACCCCGCGACCGACCTGACCGACGTCTACGCGTTCACCAGCCCCGAGAACGCGGACCTGGTCACTCTGATCGCCAACGTCCGCCCCTTCCAGGCTCCGGGCACCGCCGTCAACGCGCTCGTGGACTTCCCGTTCGCGACCGGCGCGCGGTACGAGATCCACACGGACGCGGACGGGGACGGGGTGCCCGACGCCACGTACCGCTGGACCTTCCGTGACGAGGACCGCCGGCCGTTCGGCATGGGGCCCAAGGTCGGTCCGCTGCCGGTGACATCGCTCGACGACCGGTCGCTCGGGGTGCGCCAGAAGTACACGCTGGAGAAGGTCACGGCGGGCGGCGCCACCGAGACGCTGCTGCGCGACGCGATCGCCTCGCCCACCCACACCGGCCGGCTCCTGATGCCGGCCTATGACCGGCTGCGGAACCAGGCGGCCCGTGAACTGCCGGGCGGTGGAAGGACGTTGGCCACCCAGGCGGCGGATTCGTTCAAGTTCGACACCCAGGTCCTCGGCCCGTACGTGCTCGGCACGCGTGGCCCCGTACCGGGCTGGCTGCCCGACGGCCAGCCGCTGTCGGCGCTCAACGTGAACAGCATCGTGCTACAGGTGCCCAAGCGGGACATCGCGTTGAAGGGCGACCCGAAGCGCAACCCGGTCGTCGGCGTCTGGGCGTCCGTCTCCCGGCCGGGCGCCGACCTGAACCGGAGCCTCGCGACCCAGGCCCCCACCTTCCGGCAGGTGGCCCGGCAGGGCAGTCCGCACCTTCCGCTCGCGCTCTTCGGCACCACCGTCGGGCTGTCCACGCCCGGCGGCCCCGAGGACCGGTTCCAGACCCGCGTGCCGAAGGACGACCGGCAGGACGGCGACTTCATGGCCGCCACGCTCGACCCCGTACCGCCGCACCGGTTCGAGAGTGCCCAGGGGCACAAGGCGCCGGCCACCCCGCGCCTCGACATCCAGGCGCTGCTCATGAAGGGCATCGGCAAGGACAAGGCCAACGGTTCCGCCTTCGGCTTCGACCTCAACACCCACACGATGAACGCCGACGCCGACCCGGCCCGCATCGTGCTCGCCGAGGAGCTGCGGCTGAACCTCACCACCCCGGTCACGGCCGCGCCGAAGACGTACGGGGTCCTCGACGGGGACCTCCAGGGCTTCCCGAACGGGCGGCGCCTCAACGACCACGTCGACGGGCCGCTGCTCCGGATGCTGGCCGGCGAACCAGCGGGGCCCTCCCCGGCCGGCCTGGTGCCGGATCCGATCGTCCGGCTGGAGCCCGCCGACGCGCAGGCCGCCTTCCCGTATCTCAACCTCCCCCACGCGGGCCCGTGAGGCGCCTCGTCGGCGCGGTGGGCGGAGCGGTGGCCGTGGCCGGGTGCGTGGCGGGGCTGCTCTGTCTCGGCCCCGCCACCGCCCGGCCGGAGACCACCGCTCCGGCCGCCGCCACCGCCCCCGGTACGGACGACGCGGGCCGTGGCCCCGGGGCCACAGTCGGCGCCGGCGCCGGCTCCCGCGCCCGCTCCGGGGGTAAGGTCGCCGCCGCCCGGCGGCGCACGGGGGCGTGCACCGACGACC